>JAWWPH010000545.1:0-8670 GCA_033850875.1 Nocardioidaceae bacterium
GCCCAGATGCGCGACCACGAGCGCCAGGTCCTCCGGTGGACGGCCGAGCAGACGTGCCGCCCGCTCGCTCACGTATCGCACGCTCGTGCCGTGAAAGCCGTACCGGCGAACCGCGAGGCCGGTGTACCACTCGGTTGGCACGGCGTAGCGGTACGCCCGCGCCGGCATCGTGTGGTGGAACGCCGAGTCGAAGACGGCGACCTGCGCGAGCTCCGGCCACACCGCCCGTACCGCGTCGACGCCTTCGAGGGCGGGTGGGTTGTGCAGAGGCGCGAGCGGACTCAAGGCGCGGATCGCCGCCTCGACGGACTCGGAGACGACCACCGACTCGGTGAACCGCTCGCCGCCGTGCACGATGCGGTGGCCCACCCCGACCGGTCGCATCGACGGCGGCAGGTCCCGTGCGACTTCGAGGATCGCCGAGACGGCCTCGTGGTGCGTGCCGTGCACGAGCTCGGGGGACTCGGCGTCCCGCCCCTCCACAGACAGGGTCATCGTCGCATCCGTCGTGCCCAGCCGTTCGGCCAGCCCGGTCAGAGCGCGGTCCCCGGAGGCGGGGTCGATGATCGCGTACTTCAGCGACGAGCTGCCGGCGTTGAGGACGAGAACCGGACCCGGCCGTGACATGGCCTCAGACTACGGCTGCCCGGTATCGTCTCGGGATGCCCGAGCTGAGCAGATCATCGTCGCGAGCCCTGTACCGCATCGTCGCCGAACGGCAGAGCAAGTCCCGGGTTCCCGGACTGTTCGCCGCGGTGGCACGTGACGGCGAGCTGCTCTGGCAGGCCGGGCTCGGCAGCGCCGACCTGGCCACCCCCGGTACGGCGCCGACCGCCGACTCACAGTTCCTCATCGCGTCGATCAGCAAGACCTTCACCGCGGTGCTGGTGATGGCGCTGCGCGACGAGGGGAGGCTGAGCCTCGACGACACCGTCGACCAGCACATCCCCGAGAGCAAGCACACCGCGGTGACGATCCGCCAGATGCTCAGCCATGTGACGGGGATGCAACGCGAGCCCGTCGGCGACGTCTGGGAGACGTTGACCTACCCGGATCGGGGCCAGCTCGTCGCCGGCTGGAACGACGCCGAGCGGATCCTCAAGCCGCACTTCCGCTGGCACTACTCCAACCTCGCCTTCTCGATGCTCGGGGAGGTCGTCGCCCGGCTCGACGGACGGGAGTGGCAGGACAGCCTCCGGGCCCGGATCCTCGACCCGCTGGGCATGCGGCGTACGTCCCTCGGCCTGGCCGGCAATGCGGTGACCGGCTACTACGTGCCCCCGTACAGCGACGTCCCGGTCCGCGAACCGGTCCTCGACATCGCGGCGATGGCCAGCGCCGGAGGCCTTGCCAGCACCGCCGAGGACCTCGTGACGTGGGCACAGTTCCTGGCGAACCCGACCGACGAGGTGCTGAGTCCCGACACGGTCGAGGAGATGTGCCAGCCGCAGATCATGGCCGACCTGGAGAAGTGGCGGCTCGCCTGGGGGCTGGGTCTGGAGCTGGTGAAGGTCGAGGACCGCATCTTCGTCGGGCACACCGGTGGCATGCCCGGCCACATCACCGGTCTGTTCGTCCATCGACCCTCCGCGACGACGGGCGTCGCCTTGATGAACTCGTCCGCGTCGCCGGACCCTGCCGCTCTGGCGGTCGACCTCGCCGGGTACGTGATCGAGAACGAGCCGGCAGACCCGCCGCTGTGGACACCGGGCACGGAGGTACCGGGCGAACTGGTGGGGATACTCGGTCGCTGGTTCTCCGAAGGGCAGCCGTTCGACTTCAGCGTGCGCGAAGGTCGGCTCGAGGCGCGCGCGGCCGAGGCGCCCGAGGACCTGAAGCCGTCGGTGTTCGCCCGCGTCGGCGACGACCTCTACCGCACCGAGTCAGGTCGGGAGACGGGCGAGCTGTTGCGCGTCACCCGAGACCCCGACGGTACGGTCACGAGGCTCAACTGGGCTACATACCTCGTGACTCGCCAGCCCTACGCCTTCGGCGAGTGGCTCACCGCCGAGCAGCGGGCTCAGAGCGGTGAGATCTCCTCGTCGTCGAACCCGCTGTAGTCAGGCTCGTTCCCGCCACGACCTCTGCGCTTGTCGATGACGCGGGCGATCACCTCGGACAGCAAGAACAGCAGGGTCATCGGAATCGCCAGCAGCAGCATCGTGATCGGGTCGGTCGACGGCGTCGCGACGGCGGCGAAGACGAACGTCGCCATCACGATCCACGACCGCCACCGCCCGAGCTGCTTGCCGGACACGATGCCGGCGAGGTTGAGCAGCACGACGAAGAGCGGGATCTCGAAGGCGACGCCGAACACGAGCAGGACCCGCAGCACGAAGTTGAGGTAGCTGTTGACGTCGATGAGGTTCGAGAGGCCGTCGGGGGTGAAGTTGAGCATGACGGTGAGGCCCTTCGGCATCACCCAGAACCCGAGCGCGACGCCGCCCACGAACAGCGGCCCCGCGATCGCGACGAAGACGAGGGTCCAGCGCCGCTCGTGGCGGTGCAGCCCCGGCATGATGAACGCCCACAGCTCGTACAGCCAGATCGGGGACGAGCCGATGATGCCGGCGACCAGGGACACCTTGGTGCGCAGGATGAACGCCCCGGTGACCCCGGACGTGAAGATCTTGACGTTCTTCTGCTGGGACTTGTCGAGGTGCGTGATCGCCCGGTGCGCCGGAACGGTCAGCAGATGGTAGAGGTCGTTGTAGAAGAACCAGGCGACGATCGAGGCGACCACCACCGCGATGACGGCGACGAACAACCGGTTGCGCAGCTCCTTGAGGTGCTCGACGAGAGTCATCCGACCCTCTTCCGGGAAAGCCGGTACGCCCTCCGACCGAGACACCTGAGCCACTTCGCCCTCCAGGATCGACGCCACGCCGGCCGTGCCGCCGACTGCATCCTCATCTCGCATGCTACGCGTCCGAGCGGCCCGGCTCACGGCTTCGGGTCCCAACGCAACCGCGTCAGCCCGGCGGGCCCGCCCTGATGCGGCGGCGGACCTCGGCGAGGCCCTCAGGCCCGCGCGGCACGCTCCACCAGCTCTCGACCCACCAGGTCACGCCGACCTCTGCCCAGGGGGCTGGGTCCGGCGGAGCGGTGGTCTTCCACTCCCCGGTGCTGTCGGCCTCCAGAACGACGTCATAGCCCTCCCAGGGCAGGCCCTCCTCCTCGCGGAAGGCTCGCACCCGGCGCACGAGCTGCGCCAGACGAAGCAGGTCGGAGGACTGGTCGTCGTCAGAGGCGCCGATGTACTGCGGCAGCAGACCGTCCCAACGGGCGGCGCGCCGCAGTGACGGCTGCTCGACGCGTCCGGAGACCTCGGCCCCGACGACCCACACGGGAGGTCGGGGCTTCTGAACGGGGGGCGCGGGAACCATGAAGTCGGTCGGCCGGGCCCGGTAGTGCTGCCCGGTGTAGTCGAACGGTTGGCCCTGCATCAGGCCGGCATAGATCGCCAGGCACTCGTCGAGCTTCTCGGCGCGGATCCGCCGACCCTCGTCGGCCTCGAACGCCGTCCAGCCCTCGTGCAGCGCACCGAGGCCAGCCCCGAGAATGGCCCGGCCGCCGCTCAACCGGTCGACGGTACCCACGCGCGAGGCGAGGTCCCACGGCCGGATGCGCGGCACCGGAGTCAGTAACGTGCCCAGGTGGATGCGCTCGGTCGCCATCGCGGCGGCGGCGAGGCTGACCCACGCGTCGACTCCCCAGACCGCCTCCCACGTGAACACACCGTCCCAGCCACAACTCTCGCCGAGGGCGGAGAGCTCCGCGAAGTCACGAGCATCGGCGTACGGCACCACGAACCCGAAATGCATGGCCAGACCCTATGCCGACCCGCCGACACATCGGCTGGGTATCGTCGTGGCCATGGCAGAGGTCACCGATGTCGTCGTCATCGGCAGTGGCTTCTCGGGGATCTGCACGGCGATCCAGCTCAAGCGCGCCGGTCGCCACGACTTCGTGATCCTCGAGAAGGCCGACGACATCGGTGGCACGTGGCGCGACAACACATATCCCGGATGCGCCTGCGACGTCCCCTCGCACCTGTACTCGTTCTCCTTCGAGCCCAACCCCCGCTGGTCGCGGATGTTCTCCTCCCAGGACGAGATCTGGCAGTACCTGCGCCACTGCGTCGACGCGTACGGCCTGGCGCCGCACCTGCGCTTCGGCGCCGACGTGACGGGCGCGCGGTTCGACGAGGACTCGGGCCGCTGGCGGGTCGACGTCAACGGACTCGACGCGTTCGACTGCCGGATCCTCGTCGCCGGCGTCGGCGCCCTGCACCATCCGAAGATCCCGGACCTCCCCGGCCTCGCGTCGTTCGCCGGGACGACGTTCCACTCGGCCCGCTGGCGCCACGACCACGACCTCACCGGTCGCGCCGTCGCGGTGATAGGCACGGGCGCGAGCTCCGTCCAGTTCGTCCCGCAGATAGCTCCTCGGGTCGCCCGGCTCGACCTGTACCAGCGGACTCCCGCCTGGGTGACGCCCAAGCCGGACCCTCCGATCGCCGCCGACCGCCAGCAGCTGTACGCCCGGCGGCCGGCCACGCAGCGCGCGATGCGGAGCCTCCTGTACTGGGCGCTGGAGGCGCGAGGCATCGGCTTCACGACCACGCCGAAGGCGATGCGGCTGCTGGAGCGCGAGGCCCGCACCCACCTGCACCGCCAGGTCGCCGACGCCGACCTCCGGGCCCGGCTGACTCCGCACTACCAGATCGGCTGCAAACGCGTCCTGCTCTCCGACGACTTCTACCCCTCCCTCCAGCGCGACAACGTCCACCTGGTCACCGAGCCCATCTCCGAGGTGACACCTCACGGGATCGGCACCGTGGACGGAGTCCAGCGAGACGTCGACACGATCATCTTCGGAACCGGGTTCGACGTCAGTGCGAACCTGGTACGCCTCGACCTCGTCGGTCGCGGGGGAAGGTCACTCGGGGACGTCTGGGCCGAGGAGGGCATCGGAGCCCATCTCGGCATCACCGTCAGCGGCTTCCCGAACCTGTTCCTCCTGCTGGGGCCGAACACCGGCCTCGGGCACACGTCCGTGGTGTTCATGATCGAGTCGCAGGCCCGGTACGTCACCCGGGCGCTCGACCTCATGGACTCCTCGGGCGCCTCGACGATCGAGGTCCGCGCCGAGGCTCAGCAGCGCTTCGTGCACCGGGTCCAGTCCCGGCTGGACCGCACGGTGTGGCAGTCGGGCTGCCGCAGCTGGTACCTCGACGAGAACGGCCGGAACTTCACGATCTGGCCGCACGTCACATGGCGGTACTGGCTGCGGACCCGCCGACCGCGGCCGGCCGACTTCGTACTGGAAGAGCGCCGGGCGGGCTCGCCTCAGACGGCGGCGATGTAGCTCAGCAGGTCCTGTCGGGTGAGCACACCGACGGGTTTGCCGTCCTCCTGGACGAGCACGGCGTCGGCCTCGTGCAGCCGCTCGACGGCCTCCGCGACGGGCTCGCCCGAGCCGACGGTCGGGAGCGGCTCGGCCATGTGGTCCTCTACGCGGTCGGTCAGCCGAGCGCGGCCCGCGTACAGCGCGTCGAGCAGGTCGCGCTCGCTCACGGCCCCGGCCACCTCCGCGGCCATCACCGGCGGTTCGGCCCGGACGACCGGCATCTGGGAGACGGCGTACTCACGCAGGATCGCGACCGCCTGGGCGATCGTCTCGTTGGGATGGGTGTGCACGAGGTCGGGAAGCCGGCCGTCCTTGCCGCGCAGCACATCGCCGACGGTGAGCTCGGTCGGCTGGCCGAGGAAGCCGTACTGGGCGAGCCACCCGTCGTCGAAGACCTTGGTGAGGTAGCCCCGGCCACCGTCGGGCAGCAGTACCACGATGACGGCATCGGGGTCGTCGAGCTCGGCAGCGAGCCGGATCGCGGCCGCTGCCGCCATCCCGGACGAGCCCCCCACCAGAAGTGCCTCCTCGCGAGCCAGCCGGCGGGCGGTCACGAACGAGTCCTTGTCGGAGACCGCGATGATCCGGTCGGGGACGCTCGCGTCGTACGTCGACGGCCAGAAGTCCTCGCCGACCCCTTCGACGAGGTACGGCCGGCCGGTCCCGCCGGAGTACACGGACCCCTCGGGGTCGGCACCCACGATCTGGACCCGGCCGTCGGAGACCTCCTTCAGATAGCGGCCCACACCGCTGATCGTCCCGCCCGTGCCGACGCCCGCCACGAAGTGGGTGACCTTGCCGTCGGTCTGCCTCCAGATCTCCGGGCCGGTCTGCTCGTAGTGGCTGAGGGGGTTGTTGACGTTGGAGTACTGGTCGGGCTTCCAGGCTCCTTCGATCTCGCCGACGAGTCGGTCGGAAACGTTGTAGTAGCTGTCGGGATGCTCGGGCGGGACGGCCGTCGGACACACGACGACGCGGGCGCCGTACGCCTTGAGGACGTTGCGCTTGTCCTCGCTGACCTTGTCCGGGCAGACGAAGACGCACGAGTACCCCCTGGCCTGCGCGACCATCGCGAGCCCCACGCCGGTGTTGCCCGACGTCGGCTCCACGATCGTGCCGCCTGGCTTGAGGTCGCCGGACTTCTCCGCGGCGTCCACCATGCGCAGCGCTATGCGGTCCTTCACCGAACCGCCCGGGTTCATGTACTCGATCTTGGCAAGCACCGTCCCTCGGGCTCCGCCGGTCGTGCTGCCCAGTTTCAGCAGTGGGGTGTTACCGACGAGCTCGAGAAGTGTCTCCACGTAGTCCACGCCGCAAGCCTAGGCGTCGGACCGGATACGCCTTCCGCGAACCTGCCTGAGCAGGTCCGCACGCTCTCTAGACTGAAAGTAGACTGAGAGACGACATCGACAGGAGCGCAGCGACGTGAGCAGGGCCGGTGCGGCACGCAGGCTTGCGACGGCGGCGGCTGTCGGCGGTGGCGGGCTCGGCCTGTTCGGGGGATCGCTGTACGGCCTGCTGATCGCGCAGGCGAAGTTCGCCCGGCGCAAGATCGGCAACGTCAAGGACAAGGCGCCCGATCCCGACGGCGTGTACGGCGTCGGGATGCCCGGGCCGCCGCTGCGGTTGGCCGTGCTCGGCGACTCCGCGGCTGCAGGGTACGGCGCGCGGACCCCTGACGAGACGTTCGGCGCCGTACTCGCGACGGGGCTCGCCGACCAGGCGCAGCGACCTGTCCACCTCACGTGCCTGGCGGCCAACGGTGCGCAGACGTCGGCCCTGGAGGGCCAGATCCGGCGGGCCCTCGAGTACGAGCCGGAGGTCTGCGCCGTCATCATCGGCGCCAACGACGTCACCCACAAGGTACGGCCGTCGGACTCCCTGCGGTACCTGAAGAGCGCCGTCGCAGCGCTGCGCGCGGCGGGCAGCGAGGTCGTCGTCGGTACCTGCCCCGACCTCGGCACGGTCCGGCCCATCCCTCCGCCGCTGCGGCAGGTGGCGAGGACGTGGAGCCGGCGGCTCGCGGCGGCACAAGCGATCGCGGTCATCGAGTCCGGCGGGCGGGCGGTCTCACTGGCGACAATCCTGGGAGCCGAGTTCGCCGCCGAGTCCAGCGACCTGTTCGGGCCCGACCAGTTCCACCCGTCGCCGGCAGGCTACCGGGCGTGCGCTTCGGCCATGCTCCCGTCGGTCGCGGCCGCTGCCGGCATCGGAGCCGACGTCGGCTACGAGCCGGCCCGTGGTGAAGGCGTGCTGTCTCTTGCGCGCGCCGCGGCTCTTGCGGCCGACAGCACCGGGACCGAGGTGACTCAGGCGGAGCAGGTCGCCGGCAGTCGCGGTCCGCGCGGTCGGCTGGCGCTGCTGCGCCATCGGCGGCGGACAGCGATACCGGCGCCCGGCAAGGTGGAGACGGAGCTGGGGCCGATCGACGCGGGGCGTAGCGACGACCTGCCGGAGCTGCCGTCGCGCTAGCGGTCCAGCTCCGCCATTGGGGTGCAGTTCGAGCGAACGGGTTGTGTCGTCCGCAGCCATGAGGCAGGCTCTGATCAACCGAGGCGCGACGTTCAGGAGACACCATGGGTCTGCACCACTCCGAGGAGACGCATCAGATGCTGCTCGCCAGAATCCCCGGGGCGACAGGGCGTCCGGTGCAGGAGTGGCTGGGACACCTGGACCAGGGCCCCGGACTGCTGCGCTTCGACGAGCGGGTCAATTGGCTCCGCGACGAGTACAACCTGTCGCACGGGCACGCGACCGCCATCGTGCACGAGCACGATCTGCGCCGAGCCCACCGCTCCTTCGAGTAGCCCCTCCCCCGCCCCGTCGAGCGGCCGAGAATGTCCCGTCGAGCGGGCAGGAATGTCGCGTCGAGCGGGCAGGAATGTCGCGCCCAGCGGGCGAAGATGTCGCGCCCAGCGGGCGAAGCTGTCGCGTCGAGCGGGCGAAAATATCGCGTCCAGTGGGCAGAGATGCTTGCTCGATCGGCAGATGGCAGCGCGCGGCTCAGCAGGCGTTGATTCCCCCTAGGCGAAGAAGCCACCCGGCCCGCTCAAGCGGACTTATGTGCCCGGTCGACGCGACATCTGCGCCCGCTCGACGCGACATATGTGCCCGGTCGACCCGACGTTTGCGCCCGCTCGACCCGACGTTTGCGCCCGGTCGACGCGACATACGCGCCCGGTCGGCGCGACATATGCGCCCGCTCGATGCGACGTTTGCGCCCGGTGGACGGGGGTCAGTTGTTGCGCATGATCGCGA
>JAWWPH010000088.1:0-6630 GCA_033850875.1 Nocardioidaceae bacterium
GCGAGTCCCTGCTGTCCAGTGAGCTGCTGGCCGGTCCCGGACAGGGCGAGGGCTCCCGGTCCGACACCGGTCACCGGTCGGGCGACCTGACGCGGCTGTTCCCGATCTGTACCGCCGGCGCGTCGGACTCGGCGTCGTTCGACGAGGTGCTGGAGCTGCTGCACCTCGGCGGGCGCTCGCTGGCGCACTCCGTCTTGATGATGATCCCCGAGGCCTGGGAGAACCACACCGAGATGTCGCCGGCGCGGCGGGCGTTCTACGAGTTCCACTCCACCCTGATGGAGCCGTGGGACGGCCCGGCGTGCGTGGTGTTCACCGACGGCACCCGAATCGGTGCCGTGCTCGACCGCAACGGCCTGCGACCCTCCCGCTACTGGGTGACCGACGACGGCCTCGTCGTGCTGGCGTCCGAGGTGGGCGTGCTCGACCTCGACCCGGCGACGGTCGTCCGCAAGGGCCGACTCCAGCCCGGCCGGATGTTCCTGGCCGACCTGGACGAGAAGCGGATCATCGACGACGACGAGATCAAGGAGCAGCTGGCCGCCGAGGCGCCGTACGACGAGTGGCTGCACGCAGGGCTGGTCCGGCTGGACTCGCTCCCCGCCCGCGAGCACATCGTCCACACCCACACCTCGGTGACGCGCCGGCAGCAGATCTTCGGCTACACCGAGGAGGAGCTCCGGCTGCTGCTCGTGCCGATGGCGCGGTCGTCGGCCGAGCCGATCGGGTCCATGGGCACCGACACGCCGATCGCGGCGCTGTCGGACCGGCCCCGCCTGCTGTTCGACTACTTCAGCCAGCTCTTCGCCCAGGTCACCAACCCGCCGCTGGACGCGATCCGCGAGGAGCTGGTGACCTCACTCGCCGGCACGCTCGGACCGGAGCGCAACCTGCTCGACGCGGGCCCGTCGAGCTGCCGGCAGCTCGTGGTGCCGTTCCCGGTGATCGACAACGACCAGTTGGCGAAGATCATCCATGTCAACCGCGACGGAGACCTGCCCGGCTACTCGACGCACGTCGTCAGCGGTCTGTACGACGTCGAGGGCGGCGGTGCGGCGCTCGAGGCGCGGATCGACGAGATCTGCGCGGAGGTCTCGTGGGCGATCGCCGACGGGGCGCACATCATCGTCGTGTCCGACCGGCACTCCACCCCCGACCTGGCGCCGATCCCGTCGCTGCTGCTCACCAGCGCTGTGCACCACCACCTCGTGCGGGACAAGACGCGTACCCGGGTCGGGCTCGTCGTCGAAGCCGGCGACGTCCGCGAGGTCCACCACGTCGCGCTGCTGATCGGTCACGGGGCCGCGGCCGTGAACCCCTACCTGGCGATGGAGTCCGTCGAGGACCTCGCGCGCCGTGAGGTGCACCTCACCGGGGTCGAGCCCGAGCAGGCCGTCCGCAACCTCGTCAAGGCGCTGGGCAAGGGCGTGCTCAAGGTGATGAGCAAGATGGGCGTCTCGACTGTCGCGTCCTATACGGGGGCGCAGATCTTCGAGGCCGTCGGGCTCTCGCCCGCGGTCGTCGACCGCTACTTCACCGGCACCACCTCCAAGCTCGGCGGTGTCGGGCTCGACGTGATCGCCGCGGAGGTGGCTTCTCGGCACCGCCGGGCGTACCCCGCGCACGGCAACACCGCGCACCGCAGCCTCGAGGTCGGGGGCGAGTACCAGTGGCGTCGCGACGGGGAGCCGCACCTGTTCGACCCGGAGACGGTGTTCCGGCTCCAGCACTCCACCCGCGCCGGCCGCTACGACATCTTCAAGCAGTACACGAGACTGGTCGACGACTCCTCCGAGCGGCTGATGACCCTGCGCGGGCTGTTCCGCTTCACGCCGGGCCGGGTCCCGGTGCCGATCGACGAGGTGGAGCCGGTCGAGGCGATCGTCCGGCGGTTCTCGACCGGAGCCATGTCGTACGGGTCGATCAGCCTCGAGGCGCACGAGACCCTCGCGATCGCGATGAACGCGCTCGGCGGCAAGTCCAACACGGGTGAGGGCGGCGAGGACTCCGACCGGCTGCAGGACCCACGGCGCAGGAGTGCCGTCAAGCAGGTGGCGTCGGGTCGGTTCGGCGTGACGAGCGAGTACCTCAGCAACGCCGACGACCTGCAGATCAAGATGGCCCAGGGAGCCAAGCCGGGCGAGGGCGGGCAGCTGCCCGGCCACAAGGTGTACCCGTGGATCGCGAAGACGCGCCACTCCACGCCGGGCGTCGGGCTCATCTCGCCGCCGCCCCACCACGACATCTACTCGATCGAGGACCTCGCTCAGCTCATCCACGACCTCAAGAACGCCAACCCGTCGGCGCGGGTCCACGTCAAGCTCGTGTCGGAGGTCGGCGTCGGCACCGTCGCCGCGGGCGTGTCCAAGGCGCACGCCGACGTCGTCTTGATCTCCGGCCACGACGGCGGTACCGGTGCCTCGCCGCTGACGTCGCTGAAGCATGCCGGCGGGCCGTGGGAGCTCGGGCTCGCCGTGACGCAGCAGACCCTGCTCCTCAACGGGCTGCGTGACCGCATCGTGGTCCAGTGCGACGGCCAGCTCAAGACCGGCCGCGACGTGGTGGTGGCGGCGCTGCTCGGCGCGGAGGAGTTCGGGTTCGCGACCGCGCCGCTCGTGGTCTCCGGCTGCATCATGATGCGGGTCTGCCACCTCGACACGTGCCCGGTCGGCATCGCGACCCAGAACCCCGTCCTGCGCTCGCGGTACGCCGGCAAGGCCGAGTACGTCGTCAACTTCTTCCGGTTCATCGCCGAGGAGGTGCGCGAGATCCTGGCCGAGCTCGGGTTCCGCAGCGTGGAGGAGGCGGTCGGCCACGCCGAGGCCCTCGACGTCCGGGCCGCCGTCGACCACTGGAAGGCGGCCGGGCTCGACCTGACGCCGATCCTGCACGTGCCGGAGCTGCCGGAGGGCGCCTCGCTGCACCGGCGGGTCGACCAGGACCACGGCCTCGACCGGGCGCTCGACAACAGCCTGATCGAGCTGTGCGCGCCGGCGATCGAGGACGGCGAGCCGGTACGGGCCGCGCTGCCGATCCGCAACGTCAACCGCACCGTGGGGACCATGCTCGGACACCGGGTGACGCTCGCACATCCCGGCGGGCTGCCCGAGGACCTGATCGACCTCACCTTCGCCGGGTCGGCCGGGCAGTCGTTCGGGGCGTTCGTCCCGCGTGGCATCACGTTGCGTCTCGAGGGCGACGCCAACGACTACCTCGGCAAGGGACTGTCGGGCGGGCGCATCATCGTAAGGCCCGACCGGGCCAGCCGGTTCGCCGCCGAGGAGCAGATCATCGCCGGCAACGTGATCGCGTACGGCGCCACGTCGGGCGAGATCTTCATCCGCGGCCAGGTCGGGGAGCGGTTCGCGGTCCGCAACTCCGGTGCCACGCTCGTGGTCGAGGGCGTCGGCGACCACGGCTGCGAGTACATGACGGGCGGCCAAGTGGTGGTGCTCGGTGCCACCGGACGCAACTTCGCCGCCGGCATGAGCGGCGGCGTGGCCTACGTGCTCGACCTCGTCGAGGGGCGGGTCAACCCCGAGCTGGTCGAGCTGTCCGAGCTCGACGCCGAGGCGGCGGAGACCGTGCGAGCGCTCCTCGTCCGGCACGCCGAGGAGACCGGGTCGCCGGTCGCGCAGGCAGCCGTCGACGACTGGCCCGCGTGGCGCGGTCGGTTCCGGCAGGTCATGCCGCGCGAGTACCGGTTGGTCCTGCAGGCCAGGGCCGCGGCGGAGCGGGACGGCCTCAGTGAGGACGAGACGACGGCGGCGATGATGGGGGCGCTCCATGGCTGACCCACGAGGGTTCCTGACCACGCCGCGCGAGGTGGCCGCGCGCAGGCCCGTCTCCGAGCGGGTCCGCGACTGGCGTGAGGTTTACCCCGACGACGCCGGCCGGGTACTGCTGCCGATCATCGCCAAGCAGGCGGGGCGCTGCATGGACTGCGGCATCCCCTTCTGCCATCAGGGTTGCCCTCTGGGCAACCTCATCCCCGAGTGGAACGACCTCGTCTACCGCGACGACTGGGAGGACGCCAGCGAGCGGCTGCACGCCACCAACAACTTCCCCGAGTTCACGGGCCGGCTGTGCCCCGCGCCGTGCGAGACGTCCTGCGTGCTCGGCATCAACGCCGAGCCCGTCACGATCAAGAACGTCGAGGTGGCGATCGCCGACCAGGCCTGGGACCGCGGTCTGGTACGGCCTGAGCCGGTCGACTGGCTCACCGGGAAGACGGTGGCCGTGGTCGGATCCGGGCCGGCCGGGCTCGCCGCGGCCCAGCAGCTCACCCGGGCCGGGCACACCGTGGTCGTGTACGAGCGCGCCGACGCGGTCGGCGGCCTGCTGCGCTACGGCATCCCCGAGTTCAAGATGGAGAAGCGCCACCTGGAGCGGCGCCTGCAGCAGATGCGCCGCGAGGGGACGGTGTTCCGCCCCGGCGTGGCCGTCGGCTCCGATCTGCCCGCCACCGACCTGGTCGAGCGGTTCGATGCGGTCGTGCTGGCCGTCGGCGCCACGGTGGCCCGGGACCTGCCCATCCCGGGCAGGCACCTCGGCGGTGTGCACCAGGCGATGGAGTACCTCCCGCAGGCCAACCGGGCGGCGCTCGGCGAGCCGGTCGACGACCAGATCACGGCCGACGGGAAGCACGTGATCGTCATCGGGGGCGGCGACACCGGCGCGGACTGCGTCGGCACCGCCCACCGCCAAGGTGCTGCGTCCGTCACCCAGCTGGAGATCATGCCGCGGCCGGCCGAGGAGCGCTCGGCGGCGCATCCGTGGCCGACCTACCCGATGATCTACCGGGTGTCCTCCGCTCACGAGGAGGGCGGCGAGCGGCTGTACGCGGTGTCCACCTCGGAGTTCCTGGGCGACGACACCGGCGATGTCCGGGCCCTGCGGCTCTGCGTCGTGGAGATGCGCGACGGCCGCTTCGAGCCCGTCGACGGGAGCGAGAAGGAGGTCCCCGCGCAGCTCGTGCTGCTGGCGATGGGGTTCACCGGGCCCGAGCCGGACGGAGCGGTGGCGCAGCTCGGCGTGGAGCTCGACGGGCGGGGCAACGTGGCGCGAGACGACCGGTACATGTCGACGGTGCCAGGCGTCTTCGTCGCCGGTGACGCCGGTCGCGGGCAGTCGCTCATCGTCTGGGCCATCGCCGAGGGCCGGTCCGCGGCCGCCTCGGTCGACGCCTACCTGACGGGCGCCACCACGCTGCCGGTCGCCATCTCACCTACTGCGCGTCCACTCATGGTCTGAGCGACGGCGAGGCTAGGCTTTCAGGGTGCGTAGAGCGAAGATCGTCTGCACTCTCGGGCCGGCGACCTCGACACCGGAGAAGATCCGCGAGCTCGTCGACGCCGGGATGAACATGGCCCGCCTCAACCTGAGCCACGGCAGCTACGCCGACCACGAGGCCGTGTACAAGATGGTGCGGCAGGCCTCGGACGAGTCCGGGCACGCCGTCGGTGTCCTGGTCGACCTCCAGGGGCCGAAGATCCGGCTCGGCAGGTTCGCGACCGGTCCGGTCACGCTGTCGCGAGGCGACGCGTTCACGATCACGTCGCGGCCGGTGCCGGGCGACCGCTTCATCTGCTCGACCACGTACGAGGGGCTTCCCGGCGACGTCCGGCCGGGCGACCTGATCCTCATCGACGACGGCCGGGTCGCCCTTACCGCCGTGACCGTCTCCGACACCGACGTCGTCACCCGCGTCGACGTCGGAGGCACGCTCAGCAACAACAAGGGGATCAACCTGCCCGGCGTCGCGGTCAGCGTCCCGGCCATGAGCGAGAAGGACACCGAGGACCTGCGCTGGGCCCTGGGCCTGCGCGCAGACCTGATCGCGTTGTCGTTCGTCCGGTCGGCCGAGGACGCCGCCCAGGTGCGCTCGGTGATGGACGAGGAGCGGGTGTGGCTGCCCGTGATCGCCAAGATCGAGAAGCCTCAGGCCATCGAATGCATCGACGAGATCGTGGCGGCGTTCGACGGCGTGATGGTGGCGCGCGGCGACCTCGGTGTCGAGATGCCGCTCGAGGACGTGCCGTTCCTGCAGAAGCGCCTCGTCGAGGCGGCGCGCCGCAACGCGAAGCCGGCGATCGTGGCGACGCAGATGCTGGAGTCGATGATCTCGGCGTCGCGCCCGACCCGCGCCGAGGCATCGGACGTCGCGAACGCGGTCCTGGACGGCGCCGACGCGGTGATGCTGTCCGGTGAGACGAGCGTCGGCGCGTACCCCGTCGAGACCGTCGAGACGATGGCGCGGATCATCGAGTCGACCGAGGACCACGGGCTCGCCCGGATGGCCGCCATCGACTGGCAGCCCCGTACCCGCAGCGGCGTGATCGCCAAGGCGGCCGCCGAGGTCGCCGAACGCGTCGGAGCACGGTTCCTCGTGGCGTTCACCGAGTCCGGCGACACCGCGCGCCGGCTGTCTCGCTACCGCTCGCACGTGCCCATGATCGCCTTCACGCCGGAGCCCGCCGTGCGGTCGCAGCTGGCCCTGTCGTGGGGGATCGAGACCTTCCTCGGGCCCGAGGTCGAGCACACCGACGAGATGGTGGCCCAGGTCGACGAGGCCCTGCTCGACGTCGGACGCTGCCAGGAGGGCGACCTGGTGGTCATCGTCGCGGGCAG
>JAWWPH010000048.1:0-3056 GCA_033850875.1 Nocardioidaceae bacterium
CGAGACGACCTTCTTGACCTTCATCTCCTTGAAGGTCTCGATGTTCTGATGGGCCAGGCCCTGGTAGACGAACTCGTTGCCCGCTCGCCGGGCCGAGTCGCCGGTGCAGGTCTCGCCGTTGCCGAGCACCGCGAAGTCGACCTCCGCGAGGTGGAACAGCTCGGCGACGGCCCGGGTGGTCTTCTTCGCACGGTCTTCGTAGGCACCGGCGCACCCGACCCAGAAGAGCCAGTCGACCTCGTCCAGGCTCTCGATGTCCACACCGACCTGTTTGACCTCGAACGGAAGGCCCCTGGCCCAGTCCATCCGGGCGTTCGGCGACATGTTCCACGGGTTGCCCCGTGACTCCAGCCCCCTGAAGAGCGAGTTCAGCTCCGCCGGGAAGCTCGACTCCACCAGGACCTGGTAGCGGCGCATGTCCATGATGTGGTCGACGTGCTCGATGTCGACCGGGCACTGCTGGACGCAGGCGCCGCACGATGTACAAGACCACAAGACGTCCGGGTCGATCACCGCGCCGCCGGACGGCAGCGACGGGTCACCCTCAGTCGCCCCGACCAGCTCTCGGCCGGCCTCTGCGCGAACCTGCTCCGAGAGGTGTTCCCTGTCCTGCTCGGAGGCGCCCAGGTATGGCGTCTTGGCGAAGGCGTGGTCACGCAGATTGGTGATCAGCAGCTTCGGTGACAGCGGCTTCTCGGTGTTCCACGCAGGGCACTGCGACTGGCAGCGTCCGCATTCCGTGCACGACGCGAAGTCCAGCATGCCCTTCCAGCTGAAGTCCTCGACCTTGCCGATGCCGAACACCGTGTCCTCGTCGAGCTCGTCGATGTTCTCGAAGTCGATGGGCACACCGCCTGCGGCCATCGGCTGGAGAGCGCCGAGCGACGGGCCGCCGCCGGCCTTGCGCTTGAACCAGATGTTCGGCCAGACCGTGAACCGATGCCAGGCCACGCCCATGGTGGCGTTCAGTGAGATCACGATCATCCACGTGAAGGAGATGACTATCTTGACCATGGCGACGAAGTACACGAGCCGCTCGAGGGCGGCCCCACTGAGGCCGTCGAGCCCTTGGCCGATGAAGAAGGTGAGCGGGAAGTCCGCTTTCGACGCGCCTGCCTGCAGCGCGTACTCCGCTCCGCGCAGCACGAGGATGCACAGCCCGACTCCGAGGATCACGGCCTCGACGAAGTACCCCTGCCACATCGTGGACCCGAAGAACCGGCTGCGTCGCGGGACCGTGGCCCGGCGCAGGTTGGTCAGCCGGACGGTGATGAGCCCGATTATGGACACCAGCATGAGCCAGGCGATCGCTTCGGTGATCCACTCGAAGACCACCCAGCGGCCGATCAGCGGGAGCGCGAAGGTCGCGTCGAACAGCTGACCGAAGGCCGTCACCAGGGTCAGGAACAAGAACCCGAACCCCACGAAGACAAACCAGTGCATGGTGCCGATCAGGCTCCACTGGAGCATCCGCGTGTGGCCGAGCGTCTCGCGCAGCATCGTCGCCCAGCGAGCCGCCTTGTGGTCCGTTCGGCCGAGGGTGGGCTGTCCCGTGCGCACCACTGCCAGGATCTGGCGGATCGCCCGCACGAAGAGCGCCACCGCGACGACAGTGATCGCGAGCGAGACCACGATGGCGATCACCTGCACGTGAGACTCCCCTCTGGCTCTGGCCGGCGCCCGCGGCCTGGCATCTGATCGTAGCCATCGGGCCGGTGGTCCAGACGGTGAGCCACGGCTGCAAGCGGAGTCCCCCGTCTGCCACGACCGTGCGACAGACGGGGGACCCTCCTACGCGCCACCGGACGGGTGGCACGCCCTTGCTTACCGCGTCCCGTATACCTCCAACTCCGACATGTCCATGAACGTGCACCCGGCGTACGGGCCGTTCGGACAGTTGTGCGAGAAGTCCGGCACCTGGGTGCCTGCCATGGTGAACCGCACGAAGCGCACGCCAGGAATCGGAGCAGCGGGCTTGACCAGGTTGAACCGACCTTGGTCGGCGGTGGTGAAGGTTCCCTGAACGGCCTTGGTCCACGCCGTGCCGTTCGCTGATGTCGCGATCCGGAAGGCACCTGTCGAGGCACTTCCCGGGTCGCCACAGGTTGCGGTGGGATCGACGTTGAACGAGCTGACGGTCACCGTCGCGCTAAGTCTCACGACGATGTGCTTCGGGACGATCACATTGGTCGGCGTCCCTGCGTCATCTCCGGCGGTGCTGCCCCATCCCGAGAACGGGCTGAGGTCGATGGCGTCGGAGGGGCCGCAGCCGAAGCCCGCGAAGTCGGGCCCGGTGAAGCGGGTGATGCGCCCACCACCGTTGGTCGCGGCCCAATCCCGTCGAGGTTTGAAGTCCTCCTTCGTGCCCGAGTGTCGTACCCGAATCGTCCTCGAGATGGTGTGGTAGCCCCTCGCGAACGCGATGATCCCGGGATACTTCGCGGCGACGACCCGATGGATCGCGTAGCGTCCCTGGGCGTTTGTTCTGTCCGCATAGTTCGGTAGCAGTCCGCTGCGGTGACCCGCGATCTCGACGAGCGCGTTCTTGATGGGCCGCTTGGTCAGCCGATCGATGACGCGCCCACGTACCGTGCCCCGAGGCGCACCATGGCCCGGCGGCAGCCTGAAACTTTCGACCGTGTTCGGGTCACCCGAAGTCAGACTGCCGGCGAAGAAGCCCATGCCGCGGTGAGCGAACACCTGCCAGATGCGCTTGACGTGCCTGCCGCCGTAGACAGCCCGGTCGGCCTGGATGATCGCGTTACGCATGTCGGGCATGCTGGGCTCATTCGGGGAGAGTGACATGCCGCGAGTGATGAGCATGTCGGCAACCCGGTGCCCGAGCGCGCTACGCAGGTCCCACAGCGTCTGCGACCAGACCTCGCCGGAGGCGTGCACCTCAGGGGCTCCTCCGATGAGCGGGAAGTCGCCATAGGTGTAACCACCGTGGCCGGAGACGACCGGCGGCTGGCAGTGCTTGGCCCGAGTGCCGACGGGGCAGTCGATGGCCTCGGTGCGCGTCAGACCGGCACCTACGTAGCGACCGAAGATCACGT
>JAWWPH010000071.1:0-4319 GCA_033850875.1 Nocardioidaceae bacterium
ATCGGGCTCTCCTCGGGAGCCGGAGCGCCCGCACAGGTTTGCCGGCGGCTTTCAATGGTTTTCTCGGCGACGACTTTCCCTTATGGGGTAAGGGATCCTGCGAGCAGCACCACTGATTCGACGGCGCTCTGCCGATCTCGGAACCCCACTGATGAACCCATGACTGCTACTGCGGCGACCCGGCAACCCGCGTACCGCTGGGGCGCCGGGGGTCCCGGCAGGTCAGCGCGACGCCCAGACTGTGCTGGTCACCCGCTCCTGCGCGGCGATCGAGCTGCGTGCAGCCTCGTCGCAGTTCGTGACGAGGACGACGGACCCGCCACTGACCAGAGGTGCCACGAGCGCCGTGCCCACGTCCTCCGGGTCGGCGGGATTGGCATCGGTCAGCAGGCGCCCGCCGGATGCCAGCCCGACCTCCGCCGCCGTCGCGACGCCGCGGTCGACGAGCGTTCGGTGGCTGAGCTCTGCTGTTGCGGTGACGACCGCGACGTCATCCGGTTCGACCCGGACGGGGGACAGCAGAGCGTCGGGCTGGCTCGGAACGGCGATGGCGAAGTCCAGCCAGCCTGGGGGGAGCGGCTCGGTGAAGGGGGCCGCGAGCGGCCGGAGGGAGCAGGCGACCACCTGGCCCGCGAGCGTAGCCCCGGGCGCCACGGCGTCGGGACCGACGACGTGGGCATCGACGTCGGAAGCGTCGGCAGTCACACGCAGGCCGGCGGTCCAGGCACCGAGCAGGACGACCGTCGACTGCCAGCAGGTCGGCAACCGGACTCGTACATCGTCGCCGGGGTCGAGCATCAGATCGTCAGCGAACAGGTTTGCGATCTTGCTGACCCAGTTGTCGAACGTCGTCACGCTGAGCTCGACGCGTTCGCCCGACGACCCATCGTAAAAGGTGACGAGAGGGCGACCGGGCTCGACCGCCAGTGCCCGGGCGAGCGCATCGATCACTGTGTCGGGGCGCGCAGACATCTGCAAAGACTAGGGTGTCGCAATGTCTTCGAGCGCCGGCGGCCGAGTCGTCGACCTCTTCGCGGTGGTTCCGGCGGGGGGCGCCGGGACCCGGCTGTGGCCGCTGTCTCGGTCGGCGGCCCCGAAGTTCCTGCTGGACCTCGCCGGAACCGGCCGCTCCCTCCTCCAGCAGACGGTGGACCGTCTCACTCCACTCGTCGGCCCCGACGGCATCCTGGTCGTGACTGGACAGGCACACGGGGTGGCCGTGCGAGCCCAGCTTCCCGACCTGCCCGCGGCGAACCTGCTGTTGGAGCCTTCGCCGCGGGACTCCACGGCAGCTATCGGGCTGGCTGCGGCGGTCCTCGTGCGCCGAAGCCCCGATGCGGTGATCGGCTCGTTCCCCGCCGACCATGTCATCTCCGACGTCGATGCGTTCGGAGCGGCCGTGGAACAGGCCGCAGCGGCTGCCAGAGCCGGGTACGTGACCACCCTCGGCGTGCGTCCCAAGTACCCGGCCACGGCGTACGGATACATCGAGAACGGCGAGCGTCTGGACATCACCGGTGCCCCGTCGGCGCTGAGTGTGACGCGGTTCGTCGAGAAGCCGGACCGGCCCACGGCCACCGGCTACCTGAGCAGCGGCGCCTTCTGGTGGAACGCCGGGATGTTCGTCAGCCGGGCCGACGTCCTGCTGGGGCACCTCGCTCGGCACCAACCACTCCTCTTCGACGGCCTCAGCGCGATCGCCGACGCGTGGGACTGCGGAGACCGCGACTCGGCGATGTCGAGCCACTGGCCCGCGCTCGCCCGGATCGCGATCGACTACGCCATCGCAGAGCCGGTCGCGGGCGAAGGCGGGTTCGCCGTGATCCCTGCCGACATCGGGTGGGACGACGTCGGCGACGTGGTCGCCCTGGCCGGCATCTTGGGCGGACCGGGCGACGTGCAGATCCTCGGAGACCGCTCGAGGGTGCTCACCGTGGACTCGAGCGGCCTGGTGGCCCAGTCCGGCGACCGGACCGTCACGCTGCTGGGCGTCCGCGACGTCGCCGTACTCGACACCGGCGACGCGGTACTCGTGACCACGATGGCCGACGCGCAGCGGGTGAAGGACCTCGTCGCGGCCTGGCGGGACCGCGGCCGCCCCGACCTTCTGTGATCCCTCGGCGGGGGGAGGGACTCAGGAGAACAGCCCGCTGCCCTTCAGCAGGCCGACGCCACCGAGGACGGCGGCGAACCGCAGCGCCCTCCCCACGAAGGTGGTCAGGTAGAACCAGAAGCGGTTGAAGTGGAGCTGGCCCGCGAGCACCGCCATGATCGCGAGCGGGGGGAACCCGAGGGTTGCGGAGAAGAACAGCAGCGCCATGCCGACCCACGGACGGTCGTCGATGCGCGACGTCCACTTGTCGTACTGCTGCTGCCAGCGTGGCGTGTCCATCTTCTTCTTGATGTAGGTCCAGTTCATCGACGTCCGGCCGATCTCGTACCAGAAGACCTTGCCCACTGCCTGTCCTGCGGCGGCCACCACCGACAGGCCCCAGACGCCGGACGAGCCTCCCAGAGCCGCCACACCAGCGATGTACGCCTCGATGTTGATGAGGGGGAAGAGCGCGGACGCGACGGCCACGCCGAAGGTGGCCAGCAGTACCTTCACAGAGCCGCGTTCTCGGTGCCCCGATGTACGTCGCTGACCTTGGCGCATCCGGACGGGACGGGCAGGCCGAGCCTGACCATCCAGCCCAGGGACATCGTCTTGAGGCCGAGCAGCCCGCAGGCGATGACCCCGGCGACCCACGCGTCGCGGGTCCAGACCATGAAGACGGCGAACAGCGCCGAGTTGAGGGCCTTGCCCGGCTTGGACCAGTTCCAGAGCCAGATCCGTCTGTCGACGAGGTAGAAGTAGTTGGGGCTCGAGAGCGGCCAGGCGAGAAAGGCCAACGACAGGTACATGTCGATGACCATGAACTCGGCCAGGTAGAGCCCCACCGGCACGACCATCGTGGGGTCGTACCAGGCGAACCCGACGTAGAACACCGCGGCCGAGATCCGGTCGCACATGATGTCGAGGGTCGCGCCGGTACGGGTCTCGCGGTCGGTGAGCCGTGCCACGGCGCCGTCGGCCATGTCGCCCACCCAGTACACGCCGAGCGCCCACAAGAGCAGCGCGAGAGAATGCTGGTGGGCACCGAGCAGGGCCAGCACGAGCGTCGCCGCGGTGCGGGCGAACGAGATGACGGTGGGCAGTGTCAGTACGCGCTCGTTGCCGGCGTGCGCGCACTCGCGATGTGAGCAGCCGTCGACATCGCCACCGCTAACCGTCACGTGACGATCTTCTCTCACTCGACAGTGGCGGTCACTGATGCCAGAGGAAACCCTCGGGCGCGTCGTCGTACGGGAACCTCTTCATGAAGTCCTTCAGTGCACCACCCGAGAAGGTCGAGCAGTACTGGCTCTCGCCCCAGGACTTCGCAGCGGACTCGGCCGTCGCGTAGTAGTTCGGGTCGTACGTGGGCTGGTGCACCGACCAGTGCGTGAACGCCACGTGCTTGCCGTCGGGGATGGGCTGCCCGTCGCCGTCGGTCTTCAACCAGGGCGCGATGATCATGTTGTAGTGGGGGTCGTTGCCGTGCTGGTCGAACTTCGTGGCCGTGGCCTTCAGGTTCTGCATCTCGGCGCTGTTGTTCGCCACGGTGTCGTCGTACCAGACGATGGTCCACCCGTGCTCGAGGTTGTGCACGAGGACCTCGACGGGCGGCCGGTCGGCGGCCGTGAAGAAGTGCAGCCCGGAGCTGTCGGGGGTCGGGTTGTGCGGGCCGAACGACGGAGGGGATGTCTTGTACAGCACTTTCGCGGTCGTGTGCTGGCCGGCCCCGGTGGCAGAGTTCTGCCGGATCGCCTCGCAGCCGGCGCTGGTGGCCGGCGCGCCGATGTCGCCGAGGGCCGTGTTGTCGAGGGCGTTCTGCTGCTGCGTGTTGCGGTAGACCGAGTACCCGGCGACGCCGACGATGATGAGCGCCACCGCGACGCAGACCGCCACCACGGCGGTAGTGCGACGTCGCTCGGCAGCCTTCGCCTGCTTGCGCATCTGCTCGACCATCTCGCGACGGTCGCGGTTGCTCTTGGACTTGCTCACCAGCGGCTCGACCCTCCCGGTCTTGTCACATCGATCGAGTCTACGCAACCGACCAAGCGGTCCGGCTGACGATTCGCCAACCCGGGCCGCTCGTATCGGCCGCCGGAGCCTGCTCCCGTGCCGTGAGCCGGTTCGCGGCAGCCAGAGTGCGCACGCGCTCCGACAGTGCGCCGACCTCGATCCAGTCCTCGGGATCGGCGGGCTGGCAGACCTCGATCTGCACCAGCCACGT
>JAWWPH010000083.1:0-9317 GCA_033850875.1 Nocardioidaceae bacterium
GGCGGCGGTACAGGGCTCGTACCCGTGCTCGTGAAGTACCGCGACCATCGATGCCCGCACGGTGTCGGAGTCGACCGCGCAGGCACGTTCGCGGACCCACTCGGCCATCCGCCTGCCCTCCCGCCGCGCCGCCTCGTCGAGGGCGGTGTCGACGTCCACGTGGTCGGTCGTCGCCGTCTCGGCAGCGGCCGCCAGCAGCTCACCCGCGAGCTCGTAGTCGCGGGGCGGCAGCGAGAGCTCGAACGTCCGGTCCGCGCGACGGTACAGCTTGGCGGTGCGTCCGGCGCCCGGCCCACGCCGCGCAGAGAGCCGCTCGAACGTGACGTCGAGCAGCCCGTCGGCGGCCAGTCGGTCGAGGTGGTGTGCCGCCGTGGCCCGCTCGAGACCCAGGGCGGTCGCGGTGGAGTCGCGTCCCGTCCACTCGCCGGTGGACGCCACGAAGCGGTAGACCGCTCGGCGGGTGGGCTCTGCCAGGGCCGTGATCGCGACGAGGTCGGCCTCTGTCGAAGACGGCGTGCCGCCACCGGGCGTGATCATCGCTCTTACGGTAACCCGAGAATATTCTAAGATCAACATCCGCTTGACATAGACCGCTTAGCGCCCACAGTATGATAAGCGCAGATTAGCCTTAGAGAGATCGAACGAAGAGTGGAGGACGCCATGGCGACGCGGGGTGCATTCGTGATCGTTGGCGGGGGGTTCGCGGGAGCCAAGGCCGCTGAGACGCTTCGTGCGTCCGGCTTCGCCGGCCCGTTGGTCTTGGTAGGCGCGGAACCCGACCGGCCGTACGAGCGGCCGCCCCTGTCGAAGGAGATCCTGCGGGGAGAGGCCGAGGACTCGTCGGCGTTCGTCCATCCGGAGGACTACTACAGCGAGCACGACATCGAGTTGCGGCTGGACACAGCGGTCACCTCCATCGACACCGTCGCGGCGACGGTGAGCACGGCCGACGGCGAGTCGATCGGCTACGAACGGCTCCTGATCGCCACCGGGGCCGAGCCACGCCGGCTGGACGTGAAGGGGTCCGACCTCGACGGCATCCATTACCTCAGGACCCTGGCCGACAGCCAGGACCTGCGCACGGCCCTCCGCGGCGCGACCCGGCTGGCCGTGGTCGGCGCCGGCTGGATCGGCTCGGAGGTCGCTGCCTCGGCCCGCCAGCTCGGCGTCGACGTCGCCCTGGTCGACCCGATGAGCGCCCCCCTGGTCCGGGTCCTCGGGCCCGAGCTCGGCCAGGTGTACCTGGACCTGCACCGGGAGCACGGGGTCTCACTCCACATGGATACAGGCGTTGCGGGCTTTGCGGGTGACGGCCGCGTGAGCGGCGTGGTCACGGGAGACGGGTCCGTCATCGACGCGGATCTCGTCGTCGTCGGGATCGGCGTGCAGCCCCGACTCGACCTGGCCCGAGCGGCGGGCCTCGAGCTCGAGGGAGGGATCCGCGTCGACGCCACCCTGGAGACGAGCGTGCCCGGTGTCTTCGCGGCCGGCGACGTGGCGGCGGCGTGGCATCCGGTGCTCAACCGGCGGCTTCGCGTCGAGCACTGGGCCAACGCACTCAATCAGGGGGAGACGGCCGGGAGGAACATGCTGGGTCAGGCCCAGCACTACGACCGGGTCCCCTACTTCTTCTCCGACCAGTACGACCTGGGCATGGAGTACAGGGGACACGCCACCTCGTGGGACGAGGTCGTGTTCCGGGGGGCGGCGCAGTCCCGCGACTTCATCGCCTTCTGGCTGTCCGGCGGTGCGGTGGTCGCCGCCCTGAACGCCAACCGCTGGGACGACGGTGACGCGTTGACCGCGCTGGTCGACTCGGGCGCTCCGGTCGAGCCGGCCCGGCTGGCCGACGAAGACATCTCCCTCGACTCGCTCGTCGCGGTGCGGTGATGGTCGCCACCGCGCTCGCTCCAGCAGCAGTCGACGTGTCCGCCGCGCAGAAGGCGGTGCGCGATCTCCTGGCGGCGCTCGGCCAGCCCATCGACGACGACACCGAGGACACTCCCCGGCGGGTGGCCGCCGCGTTCAGCGAGATGCTGACCGCTCCGTCGTTCGAGCTCACGACGTTCGCCAACGACGAGCACTATGACGAGCTTGTCGTGGTCCGCGACATCCCGGTGCAGTCGCTGTGCGCCCATCACCTGCTGCCCTTCATCGGGGTCGCCCACGTGGCCTACCTGCCCGCAGAGCGCATCGTGGGCCTGTCGAAGCTCGCGCGCGCTGTCGGCATGTGGTCGCGCGGGCTCCAGGTCCAGGAGCGGCTCAGCAGCCAGATCGCCGGATGGCTCGACGAGCGGCTCCGCCCGAGAGGCGTCGGCGTCGTGATCGAGGCGGAGCACCTGTGCATGACGCTTCGGGGCGTCCAGGCGCACGGCGCACGGACGGTCACCTCCACCCTGCGGGGCCAGGTCCGCGACGACCCGAGCACGCGAGCAGAGTTCTTGGGGCTGGCCCGTCGCTAGGCGTCCACGGACTCTTCGGCCTCCGCGGTTCGTACGGCGGTATCGGCGCCGCGGAGGGCTACGACCAGGTATCCGGCGGCAAGCAGGAGCACGGCTGCGCAGATCCAGTAGATGCTCCGGTAGCTGATCAGGCTCACCAACAACGCGCCGAGCGCGATCGAGAGCGCCTGCGGCATGCCCAGGACCACGTCGGAGGCCGTTGACACCCGACCCATCAGATGGCCGGGTGTGCGGCGCTGAAGCATGGTGTTGAGCGCCACGATGAACACGGGAAGCGCGAAGCCGAGGACGACGACTCCGGCGAAGACCACGCTCAGCAGCGGCGAGACGGCACAGATGGCGAGGCCGAGAGCAAGCGCTGCGAGGCTCAGGGCCACGGCGTTGCCCTCGCCGATCCGCCTGATGAGCCGCGAGGAGCTGAGACCTCCCGCGATCGCGCCGACCCCCTGGACGGACACGATCACTCCGACGAAGCTCGCCGGGCGACCGAACGCGTCGACCATGGCGAAGACTGCCGACTCCATGAAGCCGACCACGAGCAGTGCGGTACCGGTCGCAAGCACGGTCGGGCGCAGGATCGCGTCGTGGAAAAGGTGGGAGACCCCTGCCGTGACCTCGCTCTTCCAGCTCCCCGCCGCACGCGCCGGCGCGGTCTCGGCGACGGCGAGCACCGCTACTGTCAGGGCCGCCAGGAGGAAGGAGATGGCATCGATGACGGCCACGCCGGCACCGCCGATGACCGTGTACAGACCAGCGCCGATCAGCGGGCCGACGAGTCGCAGGGCCTCACGGCTCGTGGACAGCGTCGCATTGGCATCGACGAGGAACTCGTCGGGCACCATCTGCTTCAGCAACCCGTTCAACGCAGCCGGCAAGGTGACGAACGACACCCCGTAGAGCACCGCCACCGCGTACACGATCCAGACGTCTGCCCGGGTGTGCACCGACAACAGGGGCAGCACCGCGAGCGCCGAAGCGACGTTTCCCCAGATCAGCACCGTGCGGCGTTTGAGCCGGTCGACCACCAGCCCGAACACCGGGGCTACGAGGGAGGGCAGCGCCAGCCAGAAGAACGTGGCACCGGCGGCGCCGCTGGAGCCGGTCAGGTCCTTCACCCACACGGCGAGCACGATCAGCATCAGCGAGTCCCCGACCATGCTGGTGAGCAGACCGGCGTACAGCAGCGGGAATCCGCGCTGCCGGAACGCACTCAGCATGTCGGGTCTTCACGTTCCGGGCGCGCCGGGACCAGCCAGCTCATCGTCGCCACGAGGCGGGCGTCGGCGGGTCGCGATCCGGGGTCCGCGAGCCTCCCCGCGTACGGCTCGACCAGGGCATCGATGCGCTCGCCGAGCTCTCGCGCTTCCGCTGCCGTCAGCCACAGCCTCGCCGAGGTCAACCGAGTGGCGTCCCGCCATTCCTGTGGGCGCGCCGAGTGCTCGCCCAGAGCCATGCGGAGCAGATGGAGGTCACGCTCGAGTGCCACGTCGCGCAGTGCCGCGGACGACGCAGAGTCCTCGGCGTCGTCGCCCCATGACAGGGACTCGGCCACGATGCGCCACGGCCGAGAGCGTCCAGGACCTGTCGCGTTCTGCCGAACGAAGCCGTGCTCGCCGAGCTTGCGCAGGTGCCAGGAGATGTTGGACGGGGACTCACCGAGCGAGCGACCAGCCTGGCTCGCCGTCATCGCGCCGTTCACGAGGAGGAGCTCCAGCAGGTCGAGCCGGAGCGGATGGGCCAGCGCGGCCATGTCGCGGGGATCGGTGACCCTGCGGCGGTTGAGAACCATCCATTGAAACTACTGTTGCGAAAGAGTCATTGCAATAGCTCAGGATCGATCGTCGCGACGATCCGTCGCAGGTCGTCTGTGGTCGCGAAGTCGATGGTGAGCCGACCACGGCGGGCTCCCACGGCGATGGTGCAACGCGTCTCGAGCCGCTCGCCGAGGCGGTCAGCGATCCGCGCGACGTCCTCGGGCACCTCCCGCGTCCGGGAGGTCCGGGCGGCGGCGACCGGGGTGTCTCCCACCGCCACGAGCTCCTCGAGCCCGCGCACGGAGATCCCCTCCGCCACCACCCGCGCGGCCAGCCGTTCCTGGACGTCCGCGTCGTCCACTGCCAGCAGCGCCCGCGCGTGTCCTGCGGAGAGCACTCCGGCCGCCACTCGTCGTTGGACCGCTGGGGGGAGCCGGAGCAGCCGGATCGTGTTGGAGATCTGCGGCCGGGATCGTCCGAGCCGTGAAGCCAGGACGTCGTGTGTGCACTCGAAGTCATCGAGCAGCTGCTGGTAGGCCGCGGCCTCTTCCAGCGGGTTCAGCGAGGCGCGATGCAGGTTCTCGAGCAGCGCGTCGCGCAGCAGGGCGTCGTCGGGCGTGTGGCGGATGATCGCCGGGATGCGGGCCAGGCCGGCACGCCGTGCGGCCCGCCAGCGACGCTCACCCATCACGAGCTCGTACGTGTCGTCCCCGAGGCGGCGTACGACGACCGGTTGCAGCAGCCCGACCTCCGCGATGGACAGCGCGAGCTCACCGAGCTGCTCCTCGTCGAACTCCGCGCGGGGCTGCCGTGGATTGGCGGTGATGGCCTCGATCGGCAGCTCGCCGAAGTACGCAGCGGGCCCGCCGCCCGCGTCCTCGGCACCGACCTGATGCGCTTCCTCGGCGGTGGATCGGGCCCGCGGGATGTCCACGGCGGGCACGGGGGCCGCTGTGGTGGGGATGAGGGCCTCGAGGCCGCGACCGAGTCCACGGGGCGTCGCACTCATCGCTGTGCCTCTCGTTCAGGTTGGCGGGCGAGCTCAGCCGCGGCTTCCACGTAGCACAGCGAGCCGACCGACATGGGGTCGTAGGTCACCACGGTCTGCCCGTGGCTGGGCGCCTCGGAGATCCGCACCGAGCGCGGTATCGCGGTGCTCAGAACCAGGTCGGAGAAGTGAGCGCGCACCTCGTCGGCGACTCCCTGAGCGAGGCGGGTCCGAGCGTCGTACATCGTCAAGACGATGGCGCCGACGCGCAGCCCGGGGTTGAGGTGCTCCTGGATCGAGCCCAGCGTGCGCAGGAGCTGACCGAGCCCCTCCATGGCGTAGTACTCGCACTGGATCGGGATCAGGACCTCTTCGGCCGCGGTCAGCGCGTTCACGGTCAGCAGGCCGAGGGAGGGCGGGCAGTCGATGAACACGTAGTCGAAGCGCTCGCTCCGCGCCGCCGACTCGTCGAGATAGGTGGTGAGCGCGCGGCGCAGCCGGGTCTCGCGGGCGACGAGCGACACCAGCTCGATCTCCGCACCGGCCAGGCTGATCGTCGCCGGGACGACGAACACGCCTGGCACGTCCTTGCACTCGACGACCACGGAGGAGACGGACGCGCCGCCGATGAGCACGTCGTAGATGCCGGGCGTGCCTTCGGCGTGGTCGATCGACAGCGCCGTCGATGCGTTCCCCTGGGGGTCCAGATCCACGACCAGGACGCGCATCCCGAGCTGTGCCAACGCAGCCGCCAGGTTGACGGCGGTAGTGGTCTTTCCGACGCCGCCCTTCTGGTTGGCGACCACGAGGACCCTGGTGGTGCGCGGCGGTTCGAGCGGGTCGCGTGTCGGCGACAGCGGGACCTCTTCCATTGATTCAGTGACGAGACGCGTTTCCCGCCGCGGCGCGACAGCGCCCTCAGGGTCGCCATCGTGCGACCGTGCCGCCCGCCACGCGGCGACCCGCTCCTCGGTTTCACGTGAAACGACCGGCCAGCCGAGCCCTGTCACCGGTCCTGGCGCCGAACCTGGCCAGCCGAGTGCGGTGAGCGTCGAGTCCTGCGTCACGACCCGCCTTTCTGCGTCTGCGTCGGTGCCTGCGACAGTATCCGAACCACCGTCGTCGCAGGCTCCACGACACCGGCTCCGCACATCTGGATCGAGGCCGGTCCGGCGCGCAGCCGCGCCAGCACCGCAGCGGACTGCTCGAGCTCGGTGGAGGCCGAGCTGCCCTTGATCGCCAGCAACTCGCCACCAGGCATGCACAGTGGCAACCCCCACCCCGCGAGGCGGTCGAGCGGGGCGACGGCCCGCGCCACGACGACATCGAATGCCACCCGGCCGCGCAGCTCCTCGGCGCGGGCGCGGACCACCCTGACGTTGGACAGCTCGAGGTCCGCGGTGACCTCCTCGAGGAATCGGGTCCGCCGCAGCAGCGGCTCGATCAGTGTCACCGACAGGTCCGGCCGGGCCACCGCCAACACGACGCCGGGCAGGCCGGCGCCCGAGCCGAGATCGGCGACCGAACGGCCCTGCGCGATCAAGCTCTGGACGACGACGCAGTTCAGGATGTGCCGCGTCCACAGCCGCGGAAGTTCCCGCGGCCCGATCAGCCCGCGGCCAACACCTTCCGTGGCCAGCAACTCGGCGAACCGCCGGATCTGTGCGGTGCCGACGCCGAACCAGTCGGTGAGGAGCCCGTCGTCCGGACGCTCGGTTTCACGTGAAACCGGCATAGACGCGCGCCGGTCAGGATGCCGGGAGGATGACCACGCACCGCGACGGCTCGACGCCCTCGGACTCGCTCTTCAAGCCCGCGTC
Source organism: Nocardioidaceae bacterium (assembly GCA_033850875.1). Lineage (GTDB taxonomy): Bacteria > Actinomycetota > Actinomycetes > Propionibacteriales > Nocardioidaceae > DASQEH01. The sequence goes on from JAWWPH010000083.1 coordinate 7,025, forward strand.
GCCGACGGCGTCGTGGACGACCTTACGTTCGAACGGTGTCATCGGCGCGAGCTTGACGGCCTCGCCGGTCGATCGCACGTCGTCGATTGCCTCCTGGGCGAGGATCACGAGATTCTTGCGGAGATCTGCCCGGTAACCACCCACGTCGAGCATGAGCCGGGACCGCTCGCCGGTCTCGCGGTAGACCGCCAGCCGGGTCAGCTCCTGAAGAGCGTCGAGCACTCCTCCGTCGTCGCCGACGAGCACGTCGAGCTTGGCGCCCACGATCGAGACTGCGGCTCTGTCTCCTTCGACGTCCATGTCGATGTCACCGTCGAGGTCGGCGATGTCGAGCAGCTCCTCGAGGTAGTCCGCCGCGATGTCGCCCTCCGCCTCGAGCTGGCTCACCCGGTCGATCACGCGCGGCGAGCCCTCGCCGTCACTCTCGGCGGCGGCCTCGACCGCGCCGCCCTCCTCGATCTCGGGCTCAGCGTCCGCCTCGGCGCCGTCGGCTGGCATCGGTGCTTCAGTCATCGGTCGGTTCTCCGTCTCGGATCGAGTGCGCGGCGACGCGCGGCGTCAGGTGGTGTCGGGCTTCGGCTTGGGTTTCGGCTTCTGCCGGCGCTGGTCGCGGGTCTTCTTCTTGGGCTGGGCCCGAGGTGGCTGCCTCGGCGCCTCGGGCGGGGGCGCGGTGACGACCGTGCTGCCCCCTGGTTGCGGCGCTTCGTGCTTCTTGAGGTCGCGCAGGCGTTTGGCCTCGAACGCGGGCGTCCCCGGTGTCGGGTTGTTGCGGATCACGTAGAACTGCTGACACATCGTCCACAGGTTCGACGTCGACCAGTAGAGCAGCACCCCGATGGGGAAGGCGATACCTCCGACGGCGAAGACGACCGGAAGGACGTACAGCAAGATCTTCTGCTGCTGCGCATACTGGCCCGTGAGCGCCGATTCGGGCATGTTCTTTCGCATCAGCTGACGCTGGGTGGTGAACGTCGTGATCGTCATCAGCACGACCAGCGCGGCGGTGAGTATCTGGGTCCCCACCGAGTCGGCGTGGGTGAAGGAGTCGGAGATCTTCGCGATGCCGAAGATGGTCCCGTCTCGCAACGACGTCACATCGGAGGTATGGAAGAAGCCGACCGGGTCGGCGTGGGTCGCCTTGTTGAGCGTGCGGAACAGCGCCAGGAAGATCGGCATCTGCAGCAGGAGCGGCAGGCAGGAGGCGAGCGGGTTGGTACCCGTCTCCTTGTACAGCTTCATCGTCTCTTGGGTGAGCCGCTCGCGGTCGTGGCCGTACTTCTTCTGCAGCTCCTTGACCTTGGGCTGCAGCAGCTGCATGTTGCGGCTGTTCTTGATCTGCTTGACGAACAGGGGGATCAGCAGGGTCCGGATGAGGACCGTCAGCCCGATGATCGCCAAGGCCCACGAGATGCCCGCCGAGAAGTGCAGCACCTGGTGAAAGAACTTGTGGAAGACCAGCATGATGCCGGTGGTCAGGAAGTAGAGCGGCTTCATGATGGCGCTGCCGATGGCCGTCAGGTAGCTGAACACTCAGTGCCCCCTGCTCGCGTCGGCGGGCGCTCGACGCAGCCAGCCTACGTGTGCCGGCACCGGGTCGAGGCCGCCGGCTGCCCAGGGGTGGCAGCGGGCCAGCCGGCGCAGCGCGATCCAGGTGCCCTTGAGGACACCGTGGCGCTGAACCGCCTCGAGCGCATACGCCGAACATGACGGGTAGTAGCGGCAGACGTCGCCGTAGAGCGGGCTCACGAACCGCCGGTAGAGCCGGAGTACGGCGACCACGAGCTGTCTCACGGTCGCCGGCGTTCGACGGACGTCACACACTGGTCGAGATCGTCGCGGAGCGTGGCGAAGTCGGCTGCCGCGGCGGCCGGCAGCGCCCGGAGCACCACGAGGTCCGAGCCCAGCCGGGGCAGGTGCGGCCGGATCGCCGCGCGCAGCCGCCGCTGAACGCGGTGCCGGACGACGGAGTTCCCGACGGCCCTGCTCACGACGACGCCGACTCGGGCCGGCGCATCGTGCGCAACAGTGGCCGCATGCACGACGAGGGTACGACTCGACGCGCGTCGTCCGCGTACTGCAGTCCGGAACTCGACCGAGCGGCGCATTCGGTTGATCTTGGCGAGCACACGACGCCCGTCGTCAGGCGGCGAGACGAGTGCGGCCCTTGCGGCGCCGTCCGGCGAGGATCGCCCTGCCTGCGCGCGTGCGCATCCGCAGCCGGAACCCGTGCGTCTTGCTGCGACGGCGGTTGTTCGGTTGAAACGTACGCTTACTCAAGGGGACTAGCTCCCAT
>JAWWPH010000089.1:0-6944 GCA_033850875.1 Nocardioidaceae bacterium
GGTGAGGTGGCAATGTTGGTCGCAAGACACGGCGTGTTTCCCGCCATCTTCGCCACCTCGACAGAATCATCGTGACGCCCGCGTGTCGGCACGGATTCCGGACCCGGCTCACCTAGGTTGATGCGCAGTCGACAGGTTGACATAACTGTAACCCTCTACTAGAGGGTCAGAGTTATGGAATCGGTCCGATCTTCCCCACGACAACGTGGACGGCACGCTCGCCGCCCACACCGGTTACAACGAGAGGCGCGTGACGTGGCAGCACCGCAGAACTATCTGGCGGTCATCAAGGTCGTGGGCATTGGCGGCGGTGGAGTCAATGCTGTGAACCGCATGATCGAGGTCGGACTCCGAGGCGTCGAGTTCATTGCCATCAACACGGACGCGCAGGCGTTGTTGATGAGCGATGCCGACGTCAAGCTCGACATCGGGCGCGAGCTCACCCGCGGACTGGGCGCGGGCGCGAACCCCGACGTCGGCGCGCGGGCGGCAGACGACCACTCCGAGGAGATCGAAGAGGTCATCAAGGGCTCCGACATGGTCTTCGTGACCGCGGGCGAGGGTGGCGGGACCGGTACCGGCGGCGCGCCCGTCGTGGCCCGGATCGCCCGCTCGCTGGGAGCGTTGACCATCGGCGTCGTCACGAGACCGTTCGCGTTCGAGGGGCGCCGGCGCGCCAACCAGGCCGAGGAGGGCATCGCCGCCCTCCGCGAAGAGGTCGACACGCTCATCGTCATCCCCAACGACCGCCTGCTGTCGATCTCCGACCGCAGCGTCAGCATCCTCGACGCGTTCAAGCAGGCCGACCAGGTGCTCCTGCAGGGCGTCTCGGGCATCACCGACCTGATCACCACGCCGGGCCTGATCAACCTCGACTTCGCCGACGTCAAGTCGGTCATGTCCAACGCCGGCTCCGCGTTGATGGGCATCGGACGGGCCAACGGCGAGGACCGTGCCGTCGTGGCCGCCGAGATGGCCGTGTCCAGCCCGCTGCTGGAGGCGTCGATCGACGGGGCGCACGGAGTCCTCCTGTCGATCTCGGGAGGCTCCGACCTCGGGCTGTTCGAGATCAACGAGGCCGCGGCGCTGGTCTCGCAGGCCGCCCATGCCGAGGCCAACATCATCTTCGGCGCCGTCATCGACGACGCGCTCGGTGACGAGGTACGCGTCACGGTCATTGCGGCCGGGTTCGACGGCGGCATGCCGAAGCGCCGCGACCAGAGCCAGCCCGCGCTTCGTCGCGAGGGCGCATCCGAGCCTTCGGTGCCCCAGCAGCAGCGCTCGCTGCCGACCGACGGGCCGCCCCGCCAACAGGCGATGCAGCCCGCGTCGCAGGCGCCGGCGCCGATGCAGCAGGCCCAGCCGCAGGGACCGCCGAGCCAGCAGCCGCGGCCACCGCAGCCGCAGCAGTCGCCGCCGCAGCGTCCACCGCGGGCGATCCCGTTCGACGACAACGAGGACCTCGACGTACCGGACTTCCTCAAGTAGCGGGTGTTCGCCAGCAGGGAGAGCCGGCGAGGGTCCGCGGGCCTCGTCGACGTCGCGTTCACCGACCGGCACGGCGGCAGCTCGCCGCCGCCCTTCGAGTCCTTCGACCTCGGCGCACACGGACCGGACCGGTCCATCGAGCGGCAGGCGAACTTCGACCTGCTGGCGCGTGAGCTCGGCGTCCGCACGATCGCCACGAAGCGTCAGGGGCATACGGCCTCGGTGGCCGTCGTGACGTCGTCGACGTCCGAGCCCGCCAGGTGCGATGCGCTCGTCACGCGCGAGCGCGGCGTCGCCCTCTGCGTCCGCGTCGCAGACTGTGTCCCCGTCGTCCTCGCCGACACCGAGGCAGGCGTGGTGGCCGTCGCGCACGCGGGCCGGGTCGGCGTCGCCACCGGCATCGTCGCAGCGACGCTCGAGGCCATGAGGGAGCTGGGCGCTCAGCTGATCGAGGCCTGGGTCGGTCCGTACGTGTGCGGGAGCTGCTACGAGGTACCGGCGTCGATGCGCGCCGACGTCGCCTCGTGCGCACCGGCGGCCTTCGCCTGCACGACCTGGGGAACCCCCTCTCTCGACCTGGGGGCGGCTGCCACTGCGCAGCTGCTCGCGGCCGGATGTACGGTCAACGACCGCAGCCGCTGTACGCGGGAGTCCGCCGACCTGTACTCCTATCGCCGCGACGGCGCGAGCTCCGGCCGGTCAGCCGGCGTGGTGGTCCTGAGGGAGCGCGATGGCTGACGAGCGGAGCCGACAGGTCGCCGACCGTCTCGCGGACGTCCGGGAGCAGGTCGCCGCCGCGGCAACGGCCGCGAGCCGCTCGCCCGACGACATCTGTCTGGTGGTGGTGACGAAGACCTGGCCATCGAGCGATACGAGGATCCTGCATACCCTCGGTGTCCGTGACGTCGGGGAGAACCGGCAGCAGGACGTCGAACGCAAGGTCGCCGAGCTCGTCGACCTCGAGGACCTCAGCTGGCACTTCATCGGGCAGATCCAGTCCAACAAGGCGGCGAAGGTCGCGGCCAGCAGCGACGTCGTGCACTCGGTGGACTCGGCGAAGCTCGCCCGACGGCTCGGTGACGCTGCTCAGCGGTACGGGCGTGGCCTCGACTGCTTCATCCAGGTGAGCCTCGATCCGGAGCCCGCGCGGTCCGGGCGGGGCGGCGTCGCCGGGGCGGACCTAGAGGCCGTCGCGGCTGCCGTCGCGTCCATGTCCGCCCTGCGGCTCGTCGGCGTGATGGGTGTGGCGCCGCTGCACGGTGACCCCGAGGCGGCGTACGCGGAGCTGGCAGGCGCAAGCACCCGGCTGCGCGCGCTCCATCCTGCCGCGACCGCCATCTCCGCGGGCATGAGTGCGGACTTCTCGCTGGCGATCCGGGCCGGTGCGACACATGTGCGTGTCGGCAGCGCGGTACTCGGCGAGCGCCCCTCCCTCCGGTAGGGTCGGGACGAGCGAGCGCGTCTCAGGGTTCGCAGAACCTCAACACACACAAGCGTCGTCGAGTAACTGGAGGCATCGAGACCATGGCCGGCGGAATGCGCAAGGTGGGGGTCTATCTCGGCCTGCTGGAAGACAGCGACCACTACGAGGACGACTACGACGGCGTCGACGAAGCCCCTCAGCCGTCGGGCGCTTCGCCTCGCCCGGTGCGGGCTGTCCACGACGAGCACCAGGCGCCGGTCTCCTCGCTCTCCGAGCGCCGCCGCCCGGCCGCGCCGACGCAGGTGGTAACGGAGCTGTCGCGGATCACGACGCTCCATCCGCGTACGTACAACGAGGCGCGAACCATCGGCGAGCACTTCCGCGAGGGCATCCCGGTGATCATGAACCTCTCCGAGATGGACGACAACGACGCGAAGCGTCTCGTCGACTTCTCCGCGGGCCTCGTCTTCGCCGTGCGCGGGACGATCGAGCGTGTCACCAGCAAGGTGTTCCTGCTGTCCCCGCCCAACGTCTCGGTGGCAGCCGAGGACAAGCAGCGCATCGCCGAGGGCGGCTTCTTCAACCAGAGCTGACCCGGCCCGGTCGCGCGGACCGGTTCCGGCCCCAACGCCGATTACGCTGGCGACGTGGTACTCGTCGGCGGAATCATCGAACTGGCTCTGTGGGCCTACCTGCTGCTGCTGTGGGCCCGCATCGGCGCCGACTGGGTGCAGATCTTCGCCCGGTCCTGGCGACCGACGGGGCCGACCCTCGTCGGCCTGGAGGTCGTGTACTCCGCGACGGACCCGCCGATCCGGGCCTTCCGGCGCCTGATCCCGCCGCTGCGGCTGGGTGCGGTGTCGATCGACCTGTCGATCCTGTGCGTACTGGTGATCTGCCTGGTGCTGAGGTACGGGAACAGCCGGATCCTGCTGAGTCACTAGAGCGCCGTCGGCCGGCCCCGGAGCGCGGAATCTGCTCCCGTCGGGTCGGCACGGTACCGTAATGCCGCAGTCTGAGCGGATCCGACTCTACCCAAAGGTGATCAAATGACGTTGCTGCCCGAGGACGTGCGGAAGAAGACGTTCACGCCCGTCCGGCTCCGCGAGGGATACGACATGGGGGAGGTGGACCAGTTCCTCGACGAGGTGGAGGTCGAGCTGACCCGGCTCCACCAGGAGAACGACGAGCTGCGGGCGAAGGCGAGCGGCTCCCCGAGAGCGACGGCGACGCCGGACGTCTCGGCAGACGGCGCGAAGGCGACGCCGGACGTGCAGCCGGTGGTCCGTACGATTCCCGAGGCGGCCAACGCCGCGGCGCGACTGCTCGAGATCGCCGGCCAGAACGCCGAGCAGCTCGTCAGCGAGGCGCACGAGAGCGCCGACAAGATCGTGAGCGAGGCGACGGTTCGGGCCGGGCGTCTCGAGGCGGAGTCCAAGGCCAAGGCCGAGGCGCTGCAGACCGAGGCGCAGACGCGGTCGGAGCGGCTCGACGAGGAGACGTCGAAGCGCAAGACCGAGCTGCTCAGCGGGCTCGAGCGTGACCGCGACAGCCTCGCCAGCGAGCTCGAGTCCCTCCGGGTGTTCGAGCGTGAGTACCGCAGCCGGCTACGCGGGTACTTCGAGAGCCAGCTGCGCGCTCTCGACTCCGAGTCCGTCGCCGACTCGATCCCGCTGCCGTCGTCGTCGGGTGACGACTCCGCGCGCGGCCTGCGCGGCCTCCTCGCCGAGGACGCCGACGCCTCCACGGCCGGCGACACCGAGGCGACCTCCTAGCCCCCGCCGAGGGGTCACGTGATCCAGGCCGGGGGCTAAGGTCCGCGCCTGCGCCGAGACCTCAATCAGTGCGCGCCACGCCGACGGTTCCGGGCCGTGGGTGACGTGTCGCCGGGGAGGGGGTCAGGAGGTGGAACCGGCGACCGCGAGGGCGAAGGACAGGCCGAGGTCCGAGGTCTGCCAGCCGTCGCCCGGGGCCGGCAGCCGCGTGACCTCCACGGCCAGGACCTCACCGGCGACGAGGTCCAGGTGCTCCTCCAGCGCCGCCGCGACCTCCCCGGAGCCGCTCCACGTAAGCGTGATGCGGTCGGCGACGTCGAAGCCGCTGGCCTTGCGGGCCTCCTGAACCAGCCGGATGACCTCGCGCGCCAGACCGGCCCGGACGAGCTCCGGTGTCATGTCGAGGTCCAGCGCGATCGTCTCGCCCTGGTCGTTGACCACCGACCAGCCCTCCCTCGGTCGCTCGGTGATGATGACCTCGTCGGCGCTCAGCGCGACCGACTCCCCGTCGACCTCGACCGTCGTCGCGTCGCCGGCCTCGAGCTCGGCGGCCATCCGCGCCGCGTCACCTGCGGCGACGGCGGCCGCAACGGCGGGCGTCCGCTTCCCGAACCGCCTGCCGAGCGTGCGGAAGTTCCCTTTCGCCGCGTGGTCGACGAGGTCGCCCGCCGACGCGAACGACTCGACGGTCTCGACGTTGAGCTCGGCCGCCACCTCTGCGCGCAGGTCGTCGCCCAGAGCGGCATAGGCGGCCGAGGGGATGAGGGCCCTGGCGAGGGGCTGCCGGGTCCGGACCTTCGCCTCCGCCCGCGCGGCCCGTCCCAGCTCGACGAGCCGGCGCGTCTGGGCGACGGCGCGCTCGAGGGCCTCGTCGACGAGGCCCTCGTCGTACGAGGGCCAGCCGGCCAGGTGTACCGACTGCGGTGCTGTCTCGTCGGTGGAGCAGACCAGGTCCTGCCAGACCCGCTCCGTGACGAACGGGGTGAGCGGCGCCATCAGCCGCGTCAGCACGTCGAGGGTCTCGTGCAGGGTCGCGAGGGCCGCCGGGTCGCCGTCCCAGAAGCGACGGCGTGACCTGCGGACGTACCAGTTCGAGACCGAGTCGACGAACTCGGCGAGCAGCTGGCCCGCCCGCTGGGTGTCGAACCGCTCCATCGCGTCGGTGACGTCGCGGGTGAGGCGGTTGCGCCCCGACACCAGCCACCGATCCAGCACCGGCCGGTCGCCGACGGCCGGGACGTCGCCTCCCGGCGCCCAGGCGTTGGCCCGGGCGTAGAGCGCGTGGAAAGCGACCGTGTTCCAGTACGTGAGCAGGACCTTGCGGACGATCTCCTGCAGGGTGGCGTTGCCCACCCTGCGGGCGGCCCAGGGCGATCCCGACGCGGCCATGAACCAGCGCACCGCGTCCGCGCCGTGGGTGTCCATCAACGGCATCGGCTCGAGGATGTTGCCGAGATGCTTCGACATCTTGCGGCCGTCCTCGGCGAGCAGCAGGCCGAGACAGACGACGTTCTCGTACGACGACCGCTGGAACACGAGCGTCCCGATGGCCATCAGGGAGTAGAACCAGCCGCGGGTCTGGTCGAGCCCCTCGCAGATGAACTGCGCCGGGAACGCCTGCTCGAACTGCTCCGTGGACCTTTCCGCATGCGGGTAGCCCCACTGGGCGAACGGCATCGAGCCGGAGTCGTACCAGGCGTCGATCACCTCGACGACCCGATGTGCCTCCTCGCCGCACGTCGGGCAGGGGAGGACGACGTCGTCGACGTACGGCCGGTGCGGGTCGAGGCCCAGCAGGACCTCGCCGGCGAGCTCGCCGAGCTCGGCGAGGGAGCCCACACAGACCGTGTGGCCGTCGGCGCAGCGCCACAGCGGCAGGGGAGTCCCCCAGTACCGGGTGCGCGACAGCGACCAGTCGACGTTGTTGCGGAGCCAGTCGCCGTACCGGCCCCACTTGATCGTCTCCGGGAACCAGTTCGTGCTCTCGTTCTCGGCGAGCAGCTTCTCCTTCACCGCCGTCGTGCGGATGTACCACGCCGGCAGCGCGTAATACATGAGCGGCGTGTGGCACCGCCAGCAGTGGGGGTACGAGTGCTCGTACGCGAGATGGCGGAAGAGCACACCGCGTGACTCGAGCTCGCGGACGAGGTCGGCGTCGGCGTGCTTGAAGAACTGCCCGCCCACCAGTGGGATGTCGTCGGCGAAGTGGCCGTTCGCCGAGACCGGCGTGACGACCGGCAGGCCGTACGCCCTCGCGA
>JAWWPH010000101.1:0-5880 GCA_033850875.1 Nocardioidaceae bacterium
TCAAAGACTCAACCGTCTGCTCTGGCTTCGGGTTGACCTGCTTGAGCTGGTTGCGACCTGTGACGAACAACGCCGCGGCGGCGACACCCCACAGCAGGGTGACGATGAGTGTTGCGAGCCACAGATCCATGGCCTTGTCGAGCAGCCACACCAACGTGAACGACGCGAAGATCGCGACCATCCACGCCGCGAAGCCCGCACCGGCGAGCATGCCCGCGCCCTTGGCGGCCTTCTGGGCCTCCGCCTGGAGCTCGGCTTTCGCCAGCGCGATCTCCTGACGCATCAGCTCCGACAGGTGTGTGGTCATCCGGCCGACGAGGGAGCCGACAGACTCGTCCTCGACGTCCGGAGGCTGGTTGGCGGCAGTGGCGCCGGCGCCGGCGTAGTCACCGGTGCCGTAGTCGTTGCTGCCGTACTCGGGGGACACCGAGCCCCCAGGGTAGGAACTACTCACGAGCGGTACCCCTGGTCTGTCGGGTACGCCGTCGTGGACTGCTCACCCGCAACGTCGTACGGACCGGGCTCTTCGGGCAGGTACGAGCCGCTGTCGGCAACGTAGGACGTCTCGGTCGCGTAGTCGGCACCCTCGGCGGGGTAGGCCAGCTGGTCCATCTGCGCGGTGCCGTATGTTTCTTCGGTGTACACCTGGCCGACGGGCGCACCGTCGACAGGGGTTCCGAGGTAGCTGGACGGGGTGACTCCCGCGTAGCCGGTACCGAGGTTGCCGCGGTTGCTCGACGAGTCGGAGTCGTCGGAGCGGTTGGCCACGACGCCGCGCGTCAGGCGGCCGACGACGACGCCGGCGATGGCAGCGCCGATCAGGAACGTGCCCGGCTTGCGACGCGCGTAACGACGCACCTCGTCGACGAGCTCAGCCGGCTCGCGCTGCTCGATGAAGTCGGCGACCTTGTGGGTGAGGTCGGCGCCCTCGTGTGCCAGCTGGCTGACAATGCCGGACTGGCCGCCCTCTCCTGAGGCGAGGCTGCGCAGCTCGTCACCGACGGAGCGGATCTGGCCGACGGCCTTGTGCTGCTGGCCGCTGACCTGGTCCGACAGCTGGCTGCGGGTCTGGTCCGCGAGCTGACGGGTCTGCTGGCGAACGTCGGACACGACCTGTCCGGCCTGCTCCTTCGCCGTGTCGGCCACCTGCGAGGTGGCGTCGGCGGCGGCGTCCTTGACGTTCTTCGCCTCGTTCTTGGCGGTGTCGGTGGTGCTCGGGGACTCCGACGTGCTGCCGGTGTCGTACCCGGCCGTGCTGCCGGTGTCGTACCCGGTCGAGTATGTGGTCGTCGGGTCGAGAGGGGTGACCTCACCCGGCTGGTCTGTCCCTAGTGGGTCGAGTGGACCATTGGGGGATGTCGTCATGTCGAACTCCTTCTTTCGGTGGCGTGCCTGTGCCCAAATTGTCGGTTCCTAACCCGGCTGGGCACCGGGCTGCCGTAGATCGGTCGCAACCTTACCTTGTAAACCAGAGCGTGAACAATCCGCCGCAAGGCGCAACGTCGTCGTCTCCAGGGCTTCAGAAAAGCCGTGCGACCGGGTCTTCCATACCTCGCAGCACGTCGTAGTCGACAGTGACGCAGACGATGCCACGATCTGCGGCCAGTACCCGCGCTTGTGGTTTTATCTCCTGCGCGGCGAAGATTCCTCGAACGGGATTCAGCAACGGGTCCCTGTTCAGCAATTCGAGATATCGGGTCAGCTGCTCGACCCCGTCGATCTCGCCCCGGCGCTTGATCTCGACGGCGACACTCAGCCCGGCCGGGTCGCGGCACAGCAGGTCGACCGGCCCGATCGCGGTCGGGAACTCGCGTCGTACCAGCGTCAAGCCATCGCCGAGGGCTCCGGGATGGTCGGCGAGGAGCTCCTGCAGGTGGCGCTCTACCCCGTTCTTGCGAAGCCCCGGATCGGCCCCGAGCTCGTAGGACACGTCGCTCACGACCTCCGCGAGGACGATGCGCAAGGTGTCCCCGCTCTTGGCCTCCACGACCCACTGGACCTGACCGTCGTCGTCTCGGCCCTCGACGAGCGTGCACGGCGGTGACATCCAGTTGAGCGGCTTGTACGAGCCGCCGTCTGAGTGCACGAGCACCGAGCCGTCGGCCTTGACGATGAGCAGCCGGTATCCCATCGGGAGGTGGGCGGTCAGCCGGCCCGCATAGTCGACCGAGCAGCGGGCGATCACGAGGCGCACATCGAGACCTTATCCAGCGACCCGGCCGGCGGCCGGCCGTGGGACACTTCCTGACATGCCCGGCGAGTTCGAGAAGGTGGGGGTCGTCGGCCTGGGAACGATGGGCGCCGGCATCGCCGAGGTGTTCGCCCGATGCGGGCACGACGTCGTGGGCGTCGACCAGACCGCCGAGCAGGTCGAGAGCGGCAGGCGGCATCTCCAGGACTCGACCGACCGGGCTCGACGTCGCGGCCGGATGAGCGACGAGCAGCGCAGGGCACTCCTGGACCGGGTGAGCTACACGACGTCCCTGGACGACGTCGCCTCCTGCGGGCTCGTGATCGAGGCCGTCGTGGAGAGACTGGACGTCAAGCAGGAGGTCTTCCGCTCGCTCGACACCGTCGTCGCCGTCGACGCTGTGTTGGCGACGAACACCTCGTCGTTGTCGGTGACCTCCATCGCCGCGTCGTCGTCCCACCCAAGCCGGGTCCTCGGGCTGCACTTCTTCAACCCGGCACCGGTGCAGCGCTTCGTCGAGGTCGTGAGCACGGTGGTCTCTGACCCCGAAGTCGTTCGCGCCGTCGAGCGGCTGGTGACCGATCTCGGGAAGTCGCCGGTCGTCGTCGGCGACCGGGCGGGCTTCATCGCCAACGCACTGCTGTTCGGCTATCTCAACTCGGCCGTCGCCATGCTGGACTCCGGACACGCGTCGCGCGACGACATCGACGCGGCGATGCGCCTCGGCTGTGGTTTCCCGATGGGACCGTTCCAACTGCTCGACCTGGTCGGGCTCGACACGGCGTACTCCATCCTCGACTCGATGTACCGGGAGGCCCACAGCAGTCGCCACGCCCCCTCGGCTCTGCTCGGGCGGCTGGTCACCGCGGGCCTCGTAGGACGCAAGAGCGGCCAGGGGTTCTACCGGTACCGGGAGCAGGCCGGTGCCGGGGACGAGTCCGACCGGGAGACAGCTCAGGCCGAGCAGAGGAGCTGGACGGTCGGGGTCGTCGGCTCCGGCGCCCTTGCGACGGCGACGTCAGAGCTGTTGGGTGGAACCGCAGGAGACGTCGTGACCATCGGCACCGACGGCGACCTCGAGTCCGTCGCCCGTGCCGACGTGGTCGTCGACGCGACGGGCGGTGACCTGACCGCGTCGTCGGACCTCTTCTCGCGACTCGGCGCGAGTTGTCGACCGGGTGCCGTCCTCGCGTCGGCCTCAGGCACCCTGCCTGTCGCACCGCTCGCGTCCGCCAGCGGGCGCCTCGCCGACGTCGTGGGAATGCATCACGCGCGCATGAACCGCGCGCCGGGCGTGGTGGAGGTCGTCTCGACCGTCACCACGGCACAGCGCACCAGGGAGGTCGTGTCCGCGCTCTGCGACGACGCCGGAGTGCATCCGGTGCACTGCCACGACCGCGCCGGCTCGATCGTCGAGGCGCTGGTGTACCCCTACCTCAACGACGCCGTGGCCATGGTGGGGTCTGGATACGCAACGGTTCCCCAGGTCGATGCTGCGATGCGCGACGGCTGTGCGCTGCCGGCGGGCCCGTTCGAGATGCTCGACGCTGTAGGAGCAGATGTGGCGCTGGCCGCCGAGCGCGCACTGTTCCAGCTCCGCCACGACCCCGCCCTCGCCCCGGCCGCCCTGCTCGAGCAGCTGGTGGGTCTGGGATACACCGGGCCGAGGAACGGTCGGCGAGGCTTTCGCGACCTGTCGGAGGGCTGAGCGTTGGCGGAGCCCCGACGGATCCGGGCGAACTCGGTGCTGCCGGCTCGGCGCGAGCGGGTGACCCTGACCACCGCCGACGGCCTGGGTCTCGTCGCTGAGCTGGCCCTTCCACTGACCGGCGAGCCGGTGGCCACGATGGTCTGCCTGCATCCGCTTCCGACGCAGGGCGGGATGATGGACAGCCACGTGCTCCGCAAGGCAGCCGCGCGGCTGCCGGCGCTGGCGCAGATCGCCGTGCTGCGCTTCAACACGCGTGGGACCACCAGCGCTCACGGCACCAGCGACGGGCGCTTCGACGAGGCGAGGGACGAGCGCTACGACGTCGCGGCGGCCATCGAGTACGCGGAGTTCTCGGAGCTGCCCGCGGTCTGGCTCGTCGGGTGGTCGTTCGGCACTGATCTGGCGCTCAAGTACGGAAACGACCCCGGTGTGACCGGCGCGATCCTGCTGTCGCCGGCGCTGCGCTACTGCACGGACAGCGAGCTCGGCGCCTGGGCCACGAGCGGCAAACCGCTCGTGGCCGTGGTCCCCGAGTACGACGACTACCTGCGCCCGGCCGAGGCCCGGCGGCGCTTCGCGGCCGTCCCTCAGGCCGAAGTGATCGACGTGCCCGACGGAAGGCACCTGTGGGTGGGGCAGGCCGAGACCGTACTGGACATCGTCGTCGCACATCTGAACCCGGCCGCTGCACCGGTTCCCCGGACGTGGGACGGCGAGATGGACGACATCGCGCCGAGCATCGTCGAGAGCCCCTGACGGCTACCGGCCGGCCGGTGGCTCGATCTGAGCGGGTCCCAGGGTGGGGTCCTCCTCGAGGACGTCGTCGGCCTGGGCGAAGGAGGAGACGAGGTCCCGTAGCTGGCTCAGCTGGGTCACGATCCCGTCGCGCCGCTTCTGCAGCGTGGTGAGCTGGTGGCGGGCGGCCGTGAGCTGGCGGTCGACGTCGGCCGTGGCGTTGCTGAGGATCTGCTCGGCCTGCTTGCGTGCCGAGGCGATGAGCTGCTCGGCCTCGCGCCGGGCCCGAGTGAGCGACTCCTCGCTCGCCCCCATGGTCTGCTCGCGGTGACGGTTGGCAGTCTCGATGGCGGCTCTGGTGCGCTCGTCCGCGGCGTTCGCGCGGGCCTCGGCCTCCTCGACCAGTCGAGCCGTCTCGGCCGCCGCCGTCGAGTGGCGGTCGGTCGACTCCTTGGTCATCCGCTCACGCTCGACCGCGAGGATGCGGCGTGCCTCTGCGGCCTCCCGGTCGGCGGCCGCCCGGGCCTGCTCGGCCTCGCGCTTGGCGCCCTGCAGCAAGGTCGTGGCCTCCTGGCGGGCAGCGATCTTCACCTGGTCGGCCTCCCGCTTGGCCGCCGCCAGCAGGTCGCCGGACTCCGACGCCGCGAGAGCCCGGGTGTGTTCCGCCTCGGCGAGCACCGACTGCCGGCGCTGATCCATCTCGTGCAGGGCCACCGCGCGGATGTCGGCGGCCTCCGTCTCGGCGTCGGCTCGAAGGGCAGCGGCCTCCCGCTCGATGCGGGTGCGCGACTCGTCGGCGGCCTGCTGCGCCTGGAGGGTGACGTTGGTCGCCTGGTCCTCGGCGATCCGGAGGAGGGCGGCCGCATGGCTGCCGAGACCGGACCACGTGGGCGTCTCCATCTCGGTGAGCCGATTCTCGAGGTCGGTCACGAGCTCCTGCAGTCTCGCCACCTCGCGCCCGGCCGACCTGAACTGCTCGGCCGACATGGCGGCCTCGTGCTGCTGCTGGGCGACGTAGGAGTCGACGGCCGCCTTGTCGTACCCGCCTCGGCGGACAACCGCGAACGAGGGGCTCACGACCCGAGGAAGGTTGGGCTGCGCGGGCGGGCGGGCTGCCGGCGGCATGACCGGTCCCTGTGCCTGCGCCGGGGCCGTGGCCGGTGACTGGGTGGGTACGGTCGGCGCCTCCGACCTCGCTGTCGGTGGTTGAGCCCACGACGCCGGGGAAGACTGCGGTGCGGCT
>JAWWPH010000105.1:0-2927 GCA_033850875.1 Nocardioidaceae bacterium
CGAGACCGCGCACGGTCACCAGGAACTGTGGGTTCGCCGGGTCGGTCTCGATCTTGGCGCGTAGGCGCTTGACGTGGACGTCGAGGGTCTTCGTGTCACCGACGTAGTCGGACCCCCAGACCCGGTCGATGAGCTGCCCGCGGGTGAGCACGCGGCCGGCGTTGCGCAGTAGCATCTCGAGCAGCTCGAACTCCTTGAGAGGGAAGCGCACGTCGCGGCCCCCGACACTGACTACGTGCCGTTCGACGTCCATCCGAACCCCGCCCGCCTCTAAGGTGAGCGGCACCAGGTCGGGCTCGAGACCGCGGCGGAGCACGGCCCGGATCCGCGCCACGAGCTCACGCGGGCTGTACGGCTTCGTGACGTAGTCGTCGGCGCCGAGCTCCAGCCCGACGACCTTGTCGACCTCACCGTCCTTCGCGCTCACCATGATGACGGGGACGGACGAGACCTGGCGCAGCTGCCGGCACACCTCCGTGCCGGGCAGGCCCGGGAGCATCAGGTCGAGCAGCACGATGTCGGCCCCGTTGCGGGAGAACTCCTCGAGCGCTGCGGGACCGGTCGAGGCCAGCGCGACCTCGAAGCCCTCCTTGCGGAGCATGTACGCCATCGCGTCGCTGTAGCTTTCTTCGTCCTCGACGACGAGCACGCGGGTCATGGCACCTCCTGGGGCTGGCCGATCAGCGTTTCGGGCGTGATCTCGAGCTCAGGAGGAATCTCGTCGGGCAGCTGCTCTGTGTACGACGGCAAGATGATGGTGAAGGTGGAGCCCTCCCCCTCGACGCTCCACACCCGTACGGAGCCTCCGTGGGTGGCGGCGACATGCTTCACGATCGACAGCCCGAGGCCGGTACCTCCGGTCGCCCGGGCCCGGGCGGGGTCCACGCGGTAGAAGCGCTCGAAGATGCGGTCGATGTCGTCGGCGGGGATGCCGACGCCGTGGTCGGTGACGACGATGTCGACGTTGTTGCCCTCGGATCTGGCCGAGACGGCGACCCGGGCGCCGGAGTCGCTGTAGGCGACGGCGTTCTCGACGAGGTTGCCCAGGGCCACGATCAGCTGCTCGGCGTTCCCCATGACCTTCAGGCCACGGTCGCCGACGAACTCGACCGACACGTCCTTGTCGGCTGCGTCGACCCGTACCCGGTCGATCGCCCGTTCGGCCAGCATCTCGACCGAGATCGGGTCGAGGCGCTCCAGCGGGTCGTCCCCCTGCAGCCGGGAGAGCTCGATGATCTGCTGCACCAGCCGGGTCAGCCGCTCGCTCTCGGTCCGCATCCGCGCCGAGAAGCGCTGCACCGCCTCGGGGTCGTCAGACGCCTCGGCAACGGCCTCCGCGAGCAGGTTGAGCGCCCCGACCGGAGTCTTGAGCTCGTGGCTCACGTTCGCCACGAAGTCGCGGCGGATGGCGTCGACGCGCCGCTCACGGGTCCGGTCGTCGACGAGGACGAGCACCAGCCGGCTGCCGAGGGGCGCCACCCGTGCGGCCACCTGGCGCCGCGTACCGCGCCGTGGTCGAAGGTCGAGCTCGTGCTCGCGGATCTGGCCGTCGCGGCGTACCTCCCGGATCAGCGTCATCAGCTCGGGTACGTCGACGCGGGTGCCCTCGACCAGGCCCATCAGGTGCGCGGGCGCGGTCGCCTTCAGCACCTGGTCGTCGGGGCCGACCACGAGCGCCGACGAGCGAAGTACCGACAGCACCGCGGCGGCGCCGGGCGGCACCAGCGGCTCGGGCGCCTGGGGGGTGCGGCCCTGGTCGCGCTCACTGAGCCGCCATGCCAGTACGGTGATGGCCCCGAGGACCACACCGATGAGGCCGCCCACGAGCGCGGCCGTTGACGACTCCATACCTAAATCGTACGCACGCTCGAACGACCCGGGTGCACGTCTGCGCTACCCGTCAATCGCGGTTTCGGAGACTGTTCACGCTGCGTTCACGTCACCACCCCGGCATTTCACCCGGCCCGACTACGGTCGTGACATGCGCAACCAGTACCAGCAACAGCTCGACAGAGTGCTCATCGAGCTCGTCCAGATGACCGGTGGCGTCCGCGCGGCCCTCGAGCAGGCGACGCGTGCTCTGCTGACCGCCGACATCGGCGCCGCCGAGTCGGTGATCAGCGGAGACCTTGCGATCGACGAGGCCCGGGAGCGGATCGAGGAGGAGAGTTTCGACATCCTCGCCCGTCAGGCCCCGGTCGCCGGTGACCTGAGGATGCTCGTCGCCTCGCTGCGGATGGTTGCCGATCTCGAGCGGATGGGTGACCTGTCCGTGCACGTGGCGAAGGTCGTCCGGCTGCGCTTTCCCACCCATGCGGTCCCGCAGGTGCTCGTTCCCACCATCTCCCAGATGGCCCAGACCGCTGACGAGATGATCGCCGCGGCGGCGGAGATCGTCGCCACCCGCGACGTCGATGCCGCCCGGGAGCTCGAGAGCGCAGACGACACCATGGACATGCTGCGGCGGTCGATGTTCCGCACGCTGCTCAGCGAGCACTGGGACGAAGGCGTGGAGCCGGCGGTCGACATGGCGCTGCTCGGCAGGTACTACGAGCGGATCGGCGACCACGCGGTCTCCATGGCGCGGCGCATCGTCTTCCTCGTCACGGGACAGCACCCTGCTGCTGTGTAGCCCCGGCCACTAGGTTGTCCCCATGACGACCGACGCGCCGTACCGACTCGTGTTGTTGCGCCACGGCGAGAGCGAATGGAACGCCAAGAACCTCTTCACGGGCTGGGTCGACGTCGGCCTCAGCGAGCGAGGCCAGAACGAGGCGATCCGCAGCGGAGCGCTGATGGCCGACGCCGGTGTGCTGCCCGACCTGCTCCATACGTCGGTGCTCCGACGGGCCATCCAGACCGCCCAGCTGTGCCTTGACCCCATCGACCGGCACTGGCTGCCCGTACGCCGATCCTGGCGCTTGAAC
>JAWWPH010000098.1:0-2785 GCA_033850875.1 Nocardioidaceae bacterium
GCGCAGCGAGCCGAGGCTCGACGGTACCGCGCCGCCCCAGAACCCGACGTCGACGAAGCACTGCCCGGCCGCGGCGGCCCGCTTGACCTCCAGAGCCGGGACGTCGGTCGTCGGCGGGATGGAGTTGAGCGGCATGTCGAGCAAGGTCGTCACCCCACCGGCGGCCGCTGCACGCGTGGCCGTCGCGAAGCCCTCCCACGCCGTGCGGCCGGGCTCGTTGACGTGCACGTGGGTGTCGACCAGGCCCGGCAGCAGCACCTCGTCGTCGGCCAGGTCCACCACGGTCGCCGCCGAGAGTGGCGTGTCGAGCGCCTCCACCGCCGAGACCCTGCCGTCGGACACCACGACGCTGTGCGGCCCGAACGCACCGTCGTACAGCACGTTGGCGCCGCGCACGACGAGGTCGGCAGGGGCCCTCATGCGTGCAGCCCGAGCGCGATCCGGCGGCCGACCTCGGTGAGGAGCGGCGCGGCGCCCGCCATGCTCCGAGCCGGGTCCGGCTCCAGGTCGGAGAGGCGGTAGCACGCCGAGATGCCCGCCGCCGCGAGCTGCTGCTCACTCAGCGACGACCGGCCGGCGACGGCCACCACCGGTACGCCGTGCGCCCGCGCCGCTGCGGCGACGCCGACGGGTGTCTTGCCTGCCAGCGACTGCTCGTCGAGGGAGCCCTCGCCCGTGACCACCAGGTCGGCCCCGGCGACCGCCTTCTCGAACCCCACCAGCTCCAGCACCAGCTCGATGCCCGGCCGGATCTGCGCACCCATTACCGCCAGGGCTGCGAAACCGGCCCCGCCCGCCGCACCTGCGCCCGGCTGGTCGGCGACGTCGCGCCCGGTTGTCGCCGCGACGGCTCGCGCCCAGGCGGTGAGCCCCGCCTCGAGGACGTCGATGTCCCGACCGGTCGCCCCCTTCTGCGGGCCGAAGACCGCCGCGGCCCCGCGCGGGCCGAGCAGCGGGTTGTCCACGTCGCTCGCGACCATGACCGCCGTGGAGCCGACCAGCTCGGTGACCCGCCCGACGTCGACCGCCGCGACCTCACGCAGCGCCGCTCCCCCAGCCGGTAACCCATGTCCCTCGCGGTCGAGCACCTGCGCCCCCATCGCCTGGACCATACCCGCGCCGCCGTCGGTGGACGCGCTGCCGCCGACGCCGAGAACCAGCTCCCCGACGCCACGCCGCAGCGCCTCCCGCACGACCAGGCCGAGACCGTACGTGGACGACCGCAGCGGCTCCAGTACCCCGCCCGGAAGCAGGTCGAGCCCAACGACGGCGGCGAGCTCGACGACCGCCACGCCGTCGGCGTCGTCGACCGCATAGGTGGCGGTCAGCGGCTCACCGGTCGGCCCGACGGCGTCGACCCGTACCGGCGAGTACCCCACCGACAGGGCCGCCGCGACCGTCCCGTCCCCGCCGTCGGCGACCGGCAGCAGCGTCGTCTCGATGTCGTCACGGTCCTGCGCCAGCCCTGCCGACACCGCCTCGGCGACCTGGACGGCGGTCAGGCTGCCCTTGAACTTGTCGGGCGCGACGACGATCCGCATCCGCGGTCAGTCCAGCAGTGCGACGGCCGTCGGGGCGTCCTCGCCGGTGAGGGCCAGGTCCTCGAACTCGGCGACGTTGTCGAGCTCGGTACCCATGGAGATGTTGGTGACGCGCTCGAGGATGACCTCCACGACCACGGGCACGCCATGCTCGGCCATCAGCTTCTTGGCCTGCTCCAGCGCGGGCAGGATGTCGTCGGCCTCGAAGACCCGGATCGCCTTGCATCCCAGGCCCTCGGCCACCTTCACGTGATCGACGCCGTAGCCACCGATCTCCGAGGTGTTGATGTTGTCGAACGCCAGCGACACCTGGAAGTCCATGTCGAAGGCTCGCTGCGACTGCCGGATCAGGCCCAGGTAGGCGTTGTTGACGACCACGTGGATGTACGGGATCCGGAACTGGGCTCCGACCGCCAGCTCCTCGATCATGAACTGGAAGTCGTAGTCGCCCGACAGGGCGACGACGGTCGCACCCGGGTCGGCGACGCACACGCCGAGCGCCGCGGGCAGCGTCCAGCCGAGCGGCCCCGCCTGACCGCAGTTGACCCAGTGCCGCGGCTTGTACACGTGCAGGAACTGCGCGCCGGCGATCTGCGACAGCCCGATCGTGCTCACGTACCGGGTGTCGCGGTCGAACGCCCGGTTCATCTCCTCGTACACGCGCTGCGGCTTGATCGGCGAGTTGTCGAAGTGCGTACGCCGCTGGAGAGTGTGCTTGCGCTGGCGGCAGTCCTTCACCCACACCTCGTAGTCGGTGAGCCGGGAGTCGCGACGGCGCTCCCCGGCCACCTCGACGAACAGCTCGAGGGCGGCGCGTGCGTCCGACACGATGCCGAAGTCGGGGTTGAAGATGCGGCCGATCTGGGTCGGCTCGATGTCGACGTGGACGAACGTCCGCTCGCCCCGGTAGACGTCGAGACCGCCGGTGTGGCGGTTGGCCCAGCGGTTGCCGATGCCGAGCACGAAATCGGACTCGAGCAGGGTCGCGTTTCCGTAGCGGTGCGACGTCTGCAGCCCCACCATCCCCGCCATCAGCGGGTGGTCGTCGGGGATGGTCCCCCAGCCCATCAGGGTGGGGATGACGGGGACGCCGGTGATCTCGGCGAACTCGACGAGAAGGTCGGAGGCGTCGGCGTTGATGATGCCGCCACCGGCCACGATGAGCGGACGTTCGGCGGCCGCGAGCATGTCGAGGGCCTTCTCGACCTGCGACCGGGTGGCGGCCGGCTTGTACACGGGCAGCG
>JAWWPH010000169.1:0-2787 GCA_033850875.1 Nocardioidaceae bacterium
CCGAGACGCCGGGCACCTCGACGGGGTACTGCATCGCGAGGAACAGTCCGGCGCGGGCCCGCTCGTCGACGGCCATGCTCAGCACGTCCTCGCCGTCGAGCAGGATCTCGCCGCTGGTCACGGTGTACTTGGGGTGGCCGGCCACGGAGTAGGCGAGCGTGGACTTGCCGGATCCGTTGGGCCCCATGATCGCGTGGGTCTCCCCCGACTTCACGGTGAGGTCGACCCCGCGGAGGATTTCCTTGTCCTCGACCGAGACGTGCAGATCCCGGATTTCGAGCGTGCTCACAGTTCGGACTCCACATCCACGAGGACGTCGTCGCCCTCGACCTTGACTGCATAGACGGGCACCGGCCGGGTGGCCGGCAGCCCGGTGGGCTTGCCGCTGGTGAGGTCGAACTCCGACCCGTGCAACCAGCATTCGATCTTCCCGTCGGCGACGTCGCCCTCGGACAGGGCGACCTCGGCGTGGGAGCAGACGTCGTAGATGGCGTGCACCTGGCCCAGGGACCGGGCGATACACACCGGCTCCCCGTCGAGGTCGACGTGGAGCGCGGACTCCTCGGCGAGCTCGGAGAGCTTGCAGGCAGCTTGGAAGGTCACAGACCTACCTCGCCGAGCTCGTCCTCGATGGCGCCGCTGACGCGGTTGCGCACGTCCTCGAGCGGGATCTGCGCGACGATCTCGGCGAAGAAGCCGCGGACGACGAGCCGGCGGGCGTCCTTGGCGGAGATGCCGCGGCTCATCAGATAGAACAGCGCCTCGTCGTCGAACCGACCGGTCGCGCTGGCGTGGCCGGCCCCGGTCACCTCGCCGGTCTCGATCTCGAGGTTCGGGATCGAATCGGCCCGGGCACCGTCGGAGAGCACGAGGTTGCGGTTGAGCTCGTAGGTGTCGGTGGCCAGCGCGTTCGCGCGGATGAGCACGTCGCCGACCCACACCGCATGGGCTTCCTTGCCGCCGGAGCGGCCGTCCACGTCACCCTGCAGCGCGCTCTTGTAGTGCACGCGGCTGCGGCAGTTGCTGACGGCGTGGTCGACGAACAGCCGGTGCTCGTGGTGCTGACCGGCGTCGGTGAACGACAGGCCGAAGAACTCCGCGTCGCCACCGCCACCGGCGTAGGTGACGGTCGGCAGGAGCCGCACCGTCTCCCCGCCCAGCGTGACGGCGATGTGCTTGAGCTTCGCGTCGCGGCCCAGCCGCGCCGCGTGCGCACCGAGGTGCACCGCGTCGTCGTCCCAGTCCTGCAGGCTGACGACGGTGAGCTCGGCGCCGTCGCCGACGAGCATCTCCACGTTGGCCGCGAAGGTGCCGGTGCCGACGTGGTCGAGCACGACGGTGGCGCGCGCGAAACGGCCGACTTCGATCACCAGGTGCCGGTACGCCGTGCCGCCCTCGCCGCGGGCGACGAGCGTGACCAGGGCGTCCGTCTCCTCGGCGGGAACGCTGACCAGGGTGGCCGCCGGAGCGGCGGCCATGGCCAGTGCCGTGACCCGATCAGCCGGCGCCAGCGCGGTGCCGACCCGGGGGTCGTCCATCCCGATCCGCTCGATCTTGGCGCCGCGCTCGGCCGACTCCCCGACGGAGCTGACGCTCACCTCGAGGGTTCCGTCCTCGGCCATCCCCTCGACCAGGCCACGCAGGCGGCGCAGCGGGGTGAACCGCCACTCCTCCTCGCGACCCGTCGGCTCGGCGAACGCGTCGGGATCGCGGGAGAGCACCCGTGGCATGCCCCCGGTCGGCTTCCGCTTCACACCGGGGCCGCCAATGGGGGTGCCCGGACCGGCGGTCGCGGCGGCAGCGGTGCCGTCGGCGCGGTTCGCCTCGGCGGGCGGGGTCCGGTCCTGGACCCCGGCCCGCTCCATCGCTTCCGGTACGGAGTCGACCGGTTCTGAACGGACGGTCATCCGACCGCGCCCTCCATCTGCAGCTCGATGAGGCGGTTGAGCTCGAGCGCGTACTCCATCGGGAGCTCCCGCGCGATCGGCTCGACGAAGCCCCGGACGATCATCGCCATGGCCTCGTCCTCGGAGAGCCCACGGCTCATGAGGTAGAAGAGCTGGTCGTCGCCGACCTTGCTCACCGTCGCCTCGTGGCCGATGGACGCGTCGTCCTCGCGGACGTCGACGTAGGGATAGGTGTCCGAGCGGCTGATCGCGTCGACCAGCAACGCATCGCACTTGACCGTCGCCTTGGAGTGCGACGCCCCCTCCTGGATCTGCACCAGGCCGCGGTAGGACGTGCGCCCACCACCACGCGCGACGGACTTCGACACGATCGTCGAGGACGTGTACGGCGCGGCGTGCACCATCTTCGAGCCGGCGTCCTGGTGCTGACCCTCGCCCGCGAAGGCGATGGACAGCGTCTCGCCGGAGGCGTGCGGCCCGAGCAGCCAGACCGCCGGGTACTTCATGGTGACCTTGGAGCCGATGTTGCCGTCGATCCACTCCATGGTCCCGCCGGCCTGCACTGCGGCGCGCTTGGTGACCAGGTTGTAGACGTTGTTCGACCAGTTCTGGATGGTCGTGTACCGGACGCGGGCGTCCTTCTTGACCACGATCTCGACGACGGCGCTGTGCAGCGAGTCGGAGCTGTAGATCGGCGCCGTACAGCCCTCGACGTAGTGCACGTAGGAACCCTCGTCGGCGATGATCAGTGTCCGCTCGAACTGGCCCATGTTCTCGGTGTTGATCCGGAAGTAGGCCTGCAGCGGGATCTCGACGTGCACGCCCTTCGGCACGTAGATGAACGAACCGCCGGACCAGACCGCCGTGTTCAGCGCGGCGA
>JAWWPH010000172.1:0-4576 GCA_033850875.1 Nocardioidaceae bacterium
AATGCTCGGTCGAGCGGGCAGGAATGTGCGTCGAGCGGACGGGAATGTGCGGTCGACCGGGCGGGACTGTGCGGTCGACCGGGCGGGACTGTGCGGTCGACCGGGCAGGAAAGGTCGGTCGGGCGCCGGGCGGAGCCGGTTACGCTGTCGGTGAAGTCACTGGTGCAGAAGAAGCGAGCGCTCCGACAATCATCGAGTGCGGGTACTGATTCTGGGTGGGACACACCATGTCGGTCGTGCCGTCGTGGAGGCGGCATTGGCGCGGGGCGACTCCGTGACGACAGTGACGCGTGGCGTCAGTGGCCCTCCGGCCGCCGGGGCGCGTGCGGTGTACGCCGATCGCACGGACGCGGGCGCACTGACTGTGGCTCTGGATGGCGAGAGCTGGGACGCAGTCATCGACACGTGGTCGGCTGCCCCGCGTGTTGTGCTGGATTCCGCGCAGCTACTGGCCGGCCGCGTCGGTCACTACGGGTACGTCTCGAGCCGGTCGGTGTACGCGTGGCCGATACCGGTCGGCCTCGACGAGTCAGCACCGGTCGTCGACGCCGATCCGGCCAGCGGCGACGGCTCCGACTACGCGCGCGCCAAACGCGGCGCTGAGCTCGCGGGCGTCGACGCGTTCGGCGATCACGCGCTCGTGGCGCGAGCCGGGCTGATCCTGGGACCGTCCGAAGTGGCAGGGCGCCTGCCGTGGTGGCTGGAGCGGATGTCCCGGGGCGGCAGGGTTGTCGCTCCAGGCCCGCGTGACCGCCCGCTGCAGTACATCGACGCCCGCGACCTGGCTGACTGGATGCTGGACGCCGCCGAGCGAGGGCTTGGCGGCACGTACAACGCGGTGAGCAGGCCGGGCCACACCACGATGGGCGACCTGCTGCACGCGTGCAACGACGTGGCTGGAGGCAACGCCGATCTCGCGTGGCTGACGCCGGAGGCCATCGAAGCCGCCGGTGTCTCGGGATGGACTCAGCTGCCGATCTGGACTCCGCCGACCGGTGACCTGGCCGGTCTCCACGCCGGGGACGTCACCGCTGCTCTCTCCGAGGGCCTGCGCTGCCGGCCCATGGCGGACACGGTCTCGGACACGTGGCGATGGTTGCAGTCCGAGGGGTACCCCGCGCCGCCGAGCGGCAGGGGCGAGCTCGGTTTGGACGCCGACGCTGAGCGTCGGCTCTTGGCCGCCACCTCCGGCTGAGGGCGAACCGCCGAGCGGCCCGAGGGTCCTGCCCTACCGCGGAGACATGTGTGCCCGCCCGACCGAGCATGTGTGCCCGCTCGACCCAACATGTGTACCCGCTCGACTGAGCATGTGTGCCCACTCGACGCAACATCTGTGCCCACTCGACGCAACATCTGCGCCCGGTCGACATCGGTTCAGTGGGACTCGCGGCTGACGGCTGAGCCGCTGGACCCGACGAGGAAGTCCAGGTCCGCACCCGTATCCGCCTGCATGACGTGGTCGACGTAGAGCCGTTCCCATCCACGCGTGGGGTGCGCGAAGCCGGCGACTGTGGCCGGACTCGGACTGCGGGCCGCGAGCTCGTCGGGTGAGACCTCGACGTCGATGCTTCGTGCGGGGACGTCCAGCGCGACGATGTCTCCGGTGCGGATCAGCCCCAACGGTCCTCCGGCGGCTGCCTCGGGGGCGACGTGCAGGACGACGGTGCCGTACGCCGTGCCGCTCATCCGGCCGTCGCAGACGCGGACCATGTCGCGCACACCCTGCTCCAGCAGCTTGCGCGGCAGCGGCATGTTCGAGACCTCGGGCATCCCCGGGTACCCCTTGGGCCCACAACCGCGCAGCACCAGGACGGAGTCGGCGTCGACATCGAGGTCCGGGTCGTCGATACGGCTATGGAAGTCCTCGATGCTGTCGAACACGACTGCGCGCCCGCGGTGGCGTAGCAACCCCGGTGAGGCGGCCGCCGGCTTGATCAGCGCCCCATCGGGGGCCAGGTTGCCTCGGAGCAGGGCGATCCCGCCCGAATCGATGAGCGGCGCCGAGCGGGGCCGGATGACCTCGGGATCCCAGATGGGCGCATCCTCCAGGTAGTCGACCAGCGGTCGGCCGGTCACGGTGATGGCGTCGGGGTCCAGCAGGTCGCGGACCTCACGCAGGACTGCCCGTAGCCCGCCGGCACGGTGGAAGTCATCCATCAGGAAACGTCCAGCAGGCAGCAGGTCGACCAGCAGCGGTACGTCACTCCCGAACCGCTCGAAGTGGTCGAGGGAGACGTCGATCCCGAGGCGGCCGGCGATGGCAAGGAGATGCACCACCGCGTTGGTGGAGCCGCCGATCGCGGCGAGTGCCACGATCGCGTTGCGGAAGGAGCCCTGCGTGAGGAACGTGCTCGGCCGGCGATCGGCGTGAACCATCTCCACCGCCAACCGACCGGTCGCATGGGACGCCTCCAGTAGCCGGCTGTCCGGCGCCGGTGTGCCGGCCACGCCGGGCACGACGGTGCCAAGCGCCTCCGCCACCAGAGCCATGGTCGAGGCCGTGCCCATCGTGTTGCAGTGACCTCGGCTGCGGATCATGGCCGACTCCGACTGCATGAACTGGTCTTGCGACAGCGTGCCTGCCCGCACCTCCTCACTCAGCCGCCATACGTCGGTTCCGCATCCGAGCGGTGCCCCGCGGAAGGTACCGGTCAACATCGGGCCGCCGGGCACCACGACGCTGGGCAGGTCAACCGATGCGGCGGCCATGAGGAGGGACGGGATCGTCTTGTCGCATCCCCCCAGCAGCACGACACCGTCGATTGGGTTGGCTCGGAGCATCTCCTCCGTGGCCATTGCGGCCATGTTGCGCCAGAGCATGGCCGTAGGACGGACCTGGGTCTCGCCGAGCGAGACGACGGGAAGCTCCAACGGGGTCCCGCCGGCCTCGTAAACGCCGTTGCGAACAGAGGCGGCAACCTCGGTCAGATGGGAGTTGCAGGGGGTCAGGTCAGAGGCCGTGTTGGCGATCGCGATCTGAGGACGCCGAAATCCGTCCGACGGGACGCCTCGTCGCATCCAAGCTCGGTGTATGTAGGCGTTGCGGTCGTCGCCGGCGTACCACCGGGCGCTGCGAAGCTCGGTTGCCACCATGACATTCCACTTCTGGTTGCGACGGTCTATCTTTTCGGAGCAGCCACCATACGGCGGTGTCACGGCCGAGGACAGCAGGAGGACACGGATGCGTGCCTTCGTGCTCGCGGCACCGGGTGCAGGCTCCGTGGAGGACGTGCCGGCGCCGGTCGCCGCCGATCTGGAGGTCGTGGTCGACGTGGAGCGTGTCGGCCTCTGCGGGACCGACGTCGAGTTCTTCACCGGGGAGATGCAGTACCTCCACGAGGGCCATGCGCACTTTCCGATGCGCCTGGGCCACGAGTGGGCCGGTACCGTCTCCGCGGTCGGGACGGGTGTCGACGAGGGCTGGATCGGTCGGCGCGTGATGGGGGACACCATGCTCGGCGACGGGGTCTGCCGTCGGTGTCGTCGCGGAGCCCACCACGTCTGCGAGCACCGCGAGGAGGTCGGAATCCGAGGCGGCCGCCCAGGGGCGCTCGCGGAGCAGCTGGCCGTGCCGGCCGTATCCCTTCACGCTCTTCCGGACACCGTCGACGCAGTCCTGGGAGCCCTGGTCGAGCCGGGTGGCAACGCCTTCCGTGCTGCCGACGCTGCGGACCTGCAGCGAGGTGACAGGGCACTGGTTCTCGGGCCTGGGACGATCGGGTTGCTGGTCGCTATGTTCCTCCGCGCGGCGGGTGTCGAGGTGCACCTCCTGGGGCGGTCGCGCCGATCGCTGGACTTCGCCCGATCACTGGGATTCGCGGGGTGCTGGGGCGAGCACGACCTCCCGCGGCTGCCCTTCGACGCGGTGGTCGACGCGTCGAACGCGCCGCATCTGCCGGCGCGCGCTCTCGACCTCGTCGAGCCGGCTGGCCGCGTCGTATACGTCGGCCTGGCCGGTAGTCCCAGCTTGGTCGACACGCGGACCCTGGCGCTGAAGGACGTCACCGCGGTGGGTGTGCTGTCCGGATCACCCGGCCTCGCTGCGACGATCGCCGCGTATGGGAGCGGTGCCGTCGATCCACGAGCACTTGTCGCAGCGACAATAAGTCTCGAGCAGGTGAGTGCGGTGCTCGCGGGAGAACGCCCCGTCGGGTCCGGCGAGGGACCGAAGATCCATGTCGAACCGGGTGCGCATGCGACGGATACTCCGTCATGACGTCCGTCCCCCGGGACCTGCCGCGCCGGCTGGTCGCGGACGACGCCGA
Source organism: Nocardioidaceae bacterium (assembly GCA_033850875.1). Classification (GTDB taxonomy): domain Bacteria; phylum Actinomycetota; class Actinomycetes; order Propionibacteriales; family Nocardioidaceae; genus DASQEH01. Next base: position 4,266 of record JAWWPH010000172.1, read on the forward strand.
CCTCGCCCATCAGGTCCTATACCAGCGCTTGCGCATCGAGCCGCGTCACCGAGCCGAGGCAGTCAACCGGTGCCCGACTCGCTCTCGAGCGCGGTGAGGTCGCGCTCGGCGTACAGACGGTGCTCCCACTCCTCGTTGAGCACAATGAGCAGGCACTGTTTGAGCGGGAAGCTCTCGAGCTGGGGCCATCCAGGCTCGGTGCGGGAGACCTCCGACCCGAGCTTTTCAGCGTCCAGGCTCGCGATGACGTCGCGGACCGTCGCCTGCCGCTCGCGTCGCACGGCGAGTACTTCGTCGAGCGAAGGACGGGC
>JAWWPH010000174.1:0-4480 GCA_033850875.1 Nocardioidaceae bacterium
CAGCAGCAGAGTATGCAGGTCGCGGATCGCCGACTCGTGATCGCGCCCCGGCCGGCCCAACCGGCTGACCCACTCCGCCGACTCGGTGTCGATTCCCTGCGTAGGGGTCGCGCCAGTCATGTCGCGATGCTACGCACCCGTTTGGGCCAGGAGGTCGGTGACAAGCGCCCGCGGCTCCCGACCCCAGTGCCCCGGCGCCGCATCCGATGTCACGATGCAGGCATGACCAAGCGTGCGTTGAGCTTCGGGGCGGTGGCATCGGCCTACGAACGGTTCCGGCTCGGGTACCCCGACGAGCTCGTGGACGAGGTACTGGACTACGCGGCTGGGCCGGTCCGTACCGCCCTGGAGATCGGGGCGGGGACCGGCAAGGCCACGCGGGCGTTCGCCGCACGGGGGATCAGGGTGACCGCCACCGATCCCGATGCAGCGATGCTCGCTGAGCTCCGCGAACACGTTCCCGCGACGGTCATCACGGTGCAGAGCTCGTTCGAGGAGCTGCCGCTCACATCGAGCTACGACCTGGTATTCGCGGCTGCCTCGCTTCACTGGACTGAGCCGACCCATCGGTGGTCGCGAGTGGCCGCGCTGCTCAACCCTGGTGGGGTGTTCGCATCCTTCGGCGGGCAGATTTCTCTGGCTGACGAGTCCGCCGAGGAGTCCGTTCGTGCCGCCAGGTCGCCGGATCTGGTCGACGACGGTTTTCCATCGCCTGACGGCACGCCACCGAGCAGCCCGATGCAGTGGCCGGGGACCGAGCTGGCCGCATCCGACCTGTTCGTCGATGTACGTCAGTCCGCCATCGAACGGCGGACCACCATGTCTGCGAGCGACTACGTCGGCCACCTCTCGACGATCTCGGCGTATCTCGAGCTGCCCGGCCCGGTTCGGGAGCAGGTGTTCCGTCGGATCCTCCGGGTCCTGCCCGAGCAGGTGGCTGTGGCTGGGGACCTCACCCTCCATCTCGCCAGGAGGAAATAGCCCGCGGCCACGCCCGTTGTGTTCGGCTCCGCGGCCCGTGGGGGCCATCCCCGCTGCGAGACTCCGTCAGAGCTCGGCGCGCAGGATCGACGCGGCGTCGGCCATGGCGCGCATCTTGCCCTCGGCGCTCGCGCGCGGGAGGTACTTCATGCCGCAGTCCGTGGCGATGGTGATCCGTTCCGGTGAGGCGTACGGAAACGCCCGGCGCACCCGTTCGGCGACCAGCTCCGCGGACTCGACCTCGTGGTCGGACAGGTCGATGACGCCCAGGATGACGGTCTTCTCGCTGAGGTCCTTCAGGACCCCGAGGTCGAGCCCCGACTGTGCGGTCTCGATCGAGATCTGGTCGGCCGGGCACCCGGCCAGCTCGGGCAGGAACGAGTAGCCCTCGGGCCGCTCGTGGATGATCGCGGCGTAGCCGAAGCAGATGTGGACGGCCGTGGTGCCGGTGACGCCCTCGAGCGCGGCGTTGAGCGCCGTGAGGCCGTACTCGCGGGCCGCCTCGGGACGTGCCTGCATGTACGGCTCGTCGATCTGGACCAGGTCGGCGCCGGCGGCGTGCAGATCCTTGATCTCGGCGTTGACCGCGGCGGCGTACGCCAGAGCAGCCGACTCGACGTCGGGGTAGTGGTCGTTCTGCGCCTGCTGCGACATCGTGAACGGGCCGGGCACGGTCATCTTGACGGGGTGGTCGGTGTTCGCCTTCAAGAACTGCAGGTCGCGCACGCCTACCGGGCGGGGCCGTACGATCGGCCCGGCGATCCGCGGCACCGGGTTGGGGTGCCCACTGCGATCGAGTGCCGTCCCTGGGTTGTCGATGTCGACGCCCTCGAGGGCGGTGGCGAAGTGATTGCTGTACGACTCCCGGCGCATCTCACCGTCGGTGATGATGTCGAGTCCCGCCTGCTCCTGGGCGCGGATGGCCAGCAGCGTGGCGTCGTCCTGCGCCTGCTCGAGATACTCGGGCTCGACGCGCCACAGCTCCTTCGCCCGTACACGCGGGGGGAAGCGGTTGGCAAGCCTGGCCCGGTCGATCAGCCAGTCCGGCTGGGCATAGCTGCCCACCAGCGAGGTCGGAAGGATCGGCAGCGGAGACGGCGTCGCAGTCACACTCGCGACAATAGGGCTGGCGCCGCCGCTTGGCGAGACGGCGCATGTCCCTCGTGAGCGGATCAAGCTGACCTGACGGCTTCCCGGTCAGGACTCCACCAGCTGTGGAGACCGCCCGACACTCCGGGGGGCTCAGGCGTAGTCGGATTCCCATCCCGCCCGAGTTCGACGCTTCGTGACCGACTCAGCCGGAGATCTCCGCCTCGGCGCGCAGGATGCAGAACTCGTTGCCCTCGGGGTCGGCAAGCACGACCCAGCCGGTGCCAGGGCCGTACGTGCCGCGCAGGTCGGCGACGATCCTAGCTCCCTGTGCCAACAGGGCCTCGAGCTCCTCGTCGCGGGTGCGCTCGCGGGGGCGCAGGTCGAGGTGGACCCGGTTCTTGCCGGCGCGCTGCTTGGCCCCTCGAGCGTCGGGAACCTCGATGAAGAGCAGCCGGTGGCCCGTGTCCGGGTCGCGGATCATGCACTCCTCGTGACCGGGCTCGTTGGGGTCCCCCTCCATGTCGACGTAGCCCAGCACCCCCTTCCACCACTGCGAGAGCTGGTAGGCATCGCTGCAGTCGATCGTCGTGTGGGAGATGAAGGCGGACATGCGTGCAGTCTCAGCGGCTGTCGCCTCGGGTGCAAGTGCATTGCTCGGTCACGACCGCGCTCGCACGTCAGTCAGTCGACTGCCGAGTCGTCTCTGCATCCGGAGGGGCGAACTCCGCGACGAGCGGAACCACGTCGGCGATCGAGTCGACCACGCGAGTCGGTCGGTAGGGGAAGCGCTCCACCGCCTCACGGCTCGTCGACCCGCTGAGGACGAGGACGGTTCGCAGTCCCGCCTCGATGCCACTGATGATGTCAGTGTCCATCCGGTCCCCGATCATGACGGTGCTCTCGGAGTGCGCCTGCAGCTGGTTGAGAGCGCTGCGCATCATGAGCGGGTTCGGCTTGCCGACGAAGTAGGGCGTGGCGCCGGTCGCAGCGGTGATCAGGGCTGCCACGGCCCCGGTCGAGGGGAGCGTGCCCTGGGGCGACGGGCCGCTGGGGTCGGGGTGGGTGGCGATGAAGCGGGCACCGCCCTCTATCAGCCTGATCGCCCTGGTGATCGCCTCGAACGAGTAGGTGCGGGTCTCGCCGAGGACGACATAGTCGGGGTCGCGTTCGGTCAGCACGTACCCGACGGCATGCAGGGCCGTCGTCAGGCCGGCTTCACCGATGGCGTACGCCGACCCTCCGGGACGCTGGTCGTCCAGGAAGCTCGCCGTGGCCAGGGCGGACGTCCAGATCGACTGCTCGGGGACGTCGATACCGCCGGTCAGCAGCCTGGCCCGGAGGTCGCGTGGCGTGAACATCGGGTTGTTGGTCAGCACCAGGAACGGCATGCCCGCATCGCGCAAGGACGTGATGAACTCCGCAGCGCCGGGGATAGCGCTCTCCTCGCGGACGAGCACGCCATCCATATCGGTGAGCCAGCACCCGACGGGTTTCGGTTCAGTCATGTCGGCAGGTCGACCTTGTCGCGTGAGGTGGCGGAGAGCTGAGCGCGCTCAGTACATGGAAGTCGGCGGAGTGCACCAATCTAGTGCACGCGGTCTGCTGTGCGGGCCAGTCACTGCCGTGGTACCGCTCTCAGCCGAACGGGCGGCGCGCTGCGGGGGGTCTTCCACCTGGACGACCCCGAGGGCGGCTAAGGTGCAGCCCAAACGCGTGAGGGAGCGGGGTATCCGCGAGGATCGGCGACACCATTGCCGTGATCAGTGCGGTGTGGTCGGTCCGTCTCGGCAAGCCCAGACCCGGCGCGGCGTCGCCGACCGAGACATCATCCCCGAGGAGTAAGCAGTGCCGACCGCTCACGTCAACGACATCGACATCAACTACTCGGTCGAGGGTGACGGCCCCGAGACCGTCGTCTTGGTCAACGGCCTCGCCGACGAGCTCGAGACGTGGGCCTACCAGACCCCGGCGTTGCTGGACGCCGGCTACCGGGTGCTGAGCTTCGACAACCGAGGCATCGGCAAGTCGTCGAAGCCCGCCGGTCCGTACAGCTCCGCGATGCTGGCCGCAGACACCAAGGCACTCGTCGACGACCTCGGGATCACCGACTTCCACCTGATGGGGGTCTCGATGGGCGGCATGATCGCCCAGGCGTACGCGCTCGAGCATCCTGGCGACCTTCGCTCGCTCACCCTGGCCTGTACGTACGCAGCGCCCGGTCCGTTCTGCTCCCGGATGTTCGCGATGTGGGCGGACATCGCGCCCGTGCAAGGAGTGCCCATGGTCATGCGTGACGTGACGCTGTGGGCGTTCACGCTCGACTTCTTCCGCGAGCGCGAGGCGGAGCTGGTCGAGTTCGAGACCGCCATGCGGTACGTGGACCAGCCGGTGCATGCCTATCTCGCAC
>JAWWPH010000178.1:0-5748 GCA_033850875.1 Nocardioidaceae bacterium
TCTTCTGCTCCGGCACCGGTAGGACTTCCCTGTCGGCGAGATCTTCCTGGTGTGCAGCGCGCCGGTGATGACTCCGGGCGCGTCGAGAGTGCTCCAGTACCCCTGATTGCTCAGGTCGGCTGCTGGAGGGGCCCCTTAGGGCGGACGGATAGGTGGGCGCGACAGAATTCCGGGAAAACCAGCCCGGCATCAGTTGCATGCGACGTCGGCGAGGTTGCATTGTTAGTCCAATAAGTGATTTCGAGTCCGCGGTCCGAGCCGTTCCGAATCCAGTCCCGCGAACTCGTCAGCCGCGAGGAGGTAGCCACGATCGCTCGTGGAGGCCCGACCGTGGTGGAGCGCGCCCGAGTGGATGGCACCTCCTCGACACCTTGGCGAGCGACGACGACCGCGGCAAGCGCTGAGCAGCCAGGCGCGGTACCGTTCGCGGACTGCCATCACCACGGCTGGACAGGCGGCCCGCATGACATGGACAGATCAGCAAGGAGTCGCGGCCACGACGCCCGCGAGTCACCGGTTCGCGCAGACCGTCGCTGCACGGCTAGTCGTCCTGACCGTCGTCCTCTCGCACCCTCGGCACCTGCACGAGATGGCCGCGCAGTGATGCCGTCGCGGGCGCCTGACCGCCGAGAGGGCGGATCCACCGACCGACGTCCCTACTCCTCGACCCGAGGTCTGCTTCCGCCTTGTCACATCCCGAAGGAGAAGTCCACATGAACGCTCGCCCGTCTCCCTCCGAGCACCCTTCTCTCAGCCGCCGCGGCTTCCTCGGCGGAGCACTGGCGCTCGGTGTCGGCGCCGGCGCCGTGGGGCTGAGCGGCTGCTCGTCCTCCACCGCTGCCGGGGTGTTCGGGTCGAAGATCGACCCAGGCAACGTCTCGTACTGGAACCTGTTCGGAGGCGGGGACGGCATCCGCATGCAGGCCATGGAGGCCGGCTTCGAGAAGGCCAATCCGAACATCGGCCTGGAGTCGGTGACCCTGGCCTGGGGCAACCCGTACTACACGAAGCTCTCGCTCGCCACGCTCGGACACAAGCCACCCTCCGTGGCCGTCGCCCACCTGACCCGGATGAAGACACTGCAGGCAGCGGGACTGCTCCAGGAGCTCCAGCCCTCCGACCTCGCCCGCCATGGCATGACAGGGAGCAAGTTCAACCAGACGGCGTGGAAGGCGGGGCTCATAGGCGGGAAGGTCTACGCGATCCCACTGGACACCCACCCGTTCGTCTGCTTCTACAACACCGACGTGTGCAAGAAGGCCGGACTCCTCGACAGCTCCGGCAAGTTGAAGCCTCTCGACAGTGAGGGCGCGCTCGTCGATGCGCTGACCAGGGCCAAAAAGGTCACCGGTCAGTACGGTGCGACCATCGCCGTGGTCAACGAGACCTCCACACCGTGGCGCATCTTCCAGTCGCTGTACAGCCAGCTCGGCGGGCAGGTCCTCGCCGACCAGGGCACCAAGGTCGTCATCGACGACGCAAAGGCGATGAAGGTCCTGAACTTCCTCAGCTCGCTGGACCAGAAGAAGCTCATGTCGGGCGCGCTCGACTACCAGGGCGCGATCGCGTTGTTCGGCGCCGGCGCAGCCGGGTTCTTCTTCCAAGGGGAATGGGAGATCAGCACCTTCCAGACGGCGAAGACGCCCTTCAGCATGACGTCGTTCCCCAACGTCTACGGCGGCAAGCACCACTATGCCGTCCAGGCGGACTCCCACACCCTGGTGCTGCCCAAGAACCCCTCGCAGACCAGTGACGAGCTCGACCGATCGCTGACCTTCATCCGCTCGCTGCTGGACCAGAGCCCGACGTGGGCGGCCGGTGGCCATGTCCCTGCCTGGTTGCCGTATCGAGACAGCAAGGCGTTCGCCAAGTTGAAGCCCCAGTCGAACTATGCGGCCTCCGCCGACTCCGCCGTCTACGACCCGGACGCCTGGTACTCGGGATCGGGCTCCGACTTCGAGATCATCTGCGGCGGCACCATCGGCGCCGTGATGGGCGGGCTCTCCTCGCCGAGTGCCGGACTGTCTCAGATGAAGAGCAAGCTGATCACCCTCGCCAACACCCCAACGCCGACGTAACCCACCCCTTCCGCTGCCTATCGAGTACGGAGGCCCCCAGTGGCGACCACTACCAACGTCCCGCGGAGCGCCGAGGCAACCGAGCCCGACGTCCCTCAACCCCGACGCCTGCGCGACGACACGCGCTCGGCGACAGGATTCCTCGCCCCGTTCATCGTTCTCTACGCTCTGTTCGTCATCGGCCCGGCGCTCTACGGGCTGGTGATGAGCTTCTTCGACACCAGCCTCGTGAAGCCGGGTCTCGGCAAGTTCGCCGGATTCGACAACTACGTCGAGGCCTTCCAAAGCTCCGACTTCTGGCACTCGATGTGGCACACAGTGCTCTTCACGATCTTGACGACGCCGCCCCTCGTGATCTTGTCCTTTATCTTCGCGTTGCTGGCCGAGCGGGCCTCGCGTGGCAGGTGGTTCTTCCGGCTGGCGTTCTTCGCGCCGTACATCCTGCCGTCGGCGGTCATGGCGCTGATCTGGATCTGGCTGTACACGCCGGGACTGGGCCTGGCATCGGCGGCGGTGCAGAAGGTGGGCTTCACGGCCCCTGGCTGGCTGGGCGACCCTCACTGGGCGATGATCTCGATCGCCATCGCCACCGTCTGGTGGACGCTGGGATTCAACTTCGTGCTGTACCTCGCGGGCCTGCAGGACGTGCCGCGCGAGCTCTACGAGGCCTCCGCGCTCGACGGGGCGTCTCCGTTCCGGCAGATCATGTCAATCACGGTGCCGCTGCTGGCGCGCACCACCACCCTGGTGATCGTGCTGCAGATCATCGCCTCGCTCAAGGTCTTCGACCAGATGTACATCATGACCGCCGGTGGGCCGAACTTCAGCACCCGTCCCGCCCTGGAGTACATCTACGACATCGGCTTCACCGACTTCCGCGTCGGCTACGGTGCCGCGGCGTCGACGGTGTACTTCGTGCTGCTGCTGTTGGTGTCCGCGGTGTGGTTCGCACAGACCCGCCGCGCCGAGAAGGGAGCGTGACCCATGGCCACTGCCGTTGGAGAACAAGAGAGAGTGGTCGCCAGGACGCGCGAGAGGTCGTCGTCGCGGACGGCGTCGGGGTCGCAGTTGTTCAACCGCATCTGCGTCGGCGTGCTGATCGCCTTCTCGATCATCTGGTTGATCCCCCTGCTGTGGGCCGTCGACACCGCCTTCAAGCCCAATGGTGAGACGGCCGCCCTGCCGGTCACCTGGTGGATCAAGCACCCCACGTTCGACTCCTTCCACTCGATACTCAGCCAGGGCGACATCTGGCACTGGTACGCGTCCAGCCTGATCACCTCCGCGGTGACGGTCATCCTCACCGTGATCACGGCGAGCATGGCAGCGTTCGCCCTGTCCCGGCTCAACTTCCGCTTCCGTGGCGCCGTGCTCGCCTTGATCCTGGCCGGCCTTCTCATCCCGCTCCAGGTGCTGATCGTGCCGCTGTTCCGCGAAGTCGGTTCGCTCGGATTGCTCAACACCTACTGGGCCGTCATCCTGCCTCAGGTGCCCACCGCGATCGCGGTGTTCGTGTTCAAGCAGTTCTTTGACGGCCTGCCGCATGAGCTCGAGGAGGCCGCTCGGGTCGACGGTGCCAGCACCTGGTGGATGTACTGGGGCCTCGCGATGCCTCTGACCCGGCCGGCGATCGCCGCCGTGTCGATCTTCACGTTCATCTGGTCGTGGAACAACCTGCTGTGGCCCTTGCTGGTGCTGAGCAACCCCAAGCTGATGACCATCCCCGTCGGGCTGGCCACGGTGCAGGGCAACTTCGGTATTCGGTATGCGGACACCATGGCTGCGTCGCTCCTCGGCGCGTTGCCCCTCATCGTGCTGTTCCTGTTCTTCCAGCGCCAGATCGTCGAGGGAGTCGCAGGCACCGGGCTGAAGGGCTGACACCTACGTTTCCACCCGTCGTGCACCTCCGTTGCTCCGGCTGCGGGGGTGCACGTTGGGGCGGAGGCCGTCGGCGCGCCGCTCGGCGCCTCAGCGCGGCGCGCGCGAGGGCCGCTGATGCAGGGCTCGATCGGTTCTCCCGCGCAACCTGAAGGGAGCGTCTCGCGCCGCTTGTAGTCTCATTGCGAGCCGGTAAAGCCCGAACACGCACAGCTCACATCATCGGAGTTGACCGCTGGTCCCGTCGATATCGTGTCGGGTGTGGCGGAGCCGACGAGGTGGGTGACGGAGCACGACGCTGGGCATTTGTCGTGGTACATCGAGCGTTTCCGACGGATGGCCGCCGAGGGGGCCGACCTTGCCGGAGAGGCACGCTTGCTGGACGCCATGCTCCCGCGACGTTCACGTGTGCTCGACGCAGGGTGTGGCCCCGGCCGGGTGGGTGCCGAGCTGGCCGCCCGGGGGCACCTCGTGGTCGGCGTGGACGCCGATGAGGCCCTCATCGAGGCGGCACGTGCCGATCACCCGGAGTCCGTGTGGCTGGTCGCCGACCTCAGCGAGTTAAACCTAGAGGCACTCGGCTATTCCGAACCGTTCGACGCCGCAGTCGTCGCCGGTAACGTGATGCCGTTTCTGGCGCCGGGCACCGAGCCGGCAGTACTGCGTCGTCTGGCTGAACACTTACGCTCGGATGCAGTTGTCGTCGTGGGTTTCGGGCTTGATCGCGGCTACTCCCTGAGCCAGTTCGACGCGCACGCTGCAGCGGCGGGCTTCGTGCTCGAGCACCGCTTTGCGACCTGGGACCTGCGCCCGTGGCACAACGATGCGCCATTCGCAGTCACAGTTCTGCGGCTACCGTGAGTACCAGCGGCTCCCGGGCGTGCCGAGCTGGTCGGCCAAGCGGGCCGCTTCGATGTCGATGCGCGGAGGCAGCGCGCGCAGGCGCCCGGAGGTTGTGGCAAACGGGGATCTCCGTCAGATTCGGATGAGAGGGGCGCATGCAGGGGGTCTTCGAGGGCTTCGCGACCATTGGGGTCGTTATCGCGCTCGGCGCCCTGCTCGGTCACTTCGGTTTCCTCGACCTCGACGCGCAGATGCTGCTGTCGCGACTGTCGTTCTTCGTCGCCAGCCCGGCACTGATCGTCACCGTGCTCGATCACGCCGATGTGGCGGGGGTCTTGTCCGCCAATCTGGTTGCCACCTTCGCCGGCTTCCTTGCGGCGTCGGTGCTGTATCTCGTGGCCGCGCGGCTCGTCTGGCGGCACGATCTCGGCGACACGGTGATCGGCATGCTGTCCTCGTCGTACGTCAACGCCGGCAACTTGGGGCTGCCGATCGCGGCGTACGTGCTGGGCGACGCAGCGCTGGTCGCACCGACACTGCTCATGCAGCTGCTCGTCTTACAGCCACTGGCGCTCGCTGCGCTCGACCACGCGAGCTCGTCCTCCGCCTTCTCGATCGGTCGCGCCCTTCTCCAGCCGGTCACGAATCCGCTGACCGTCGGCTCGATCGTCGGCGTGCTGCTCGCGGTAACCGGTCTCACCCTTCCGGGCGGGGTGCGTGAACCGCTCCAACTGGTAGGCGACATGGCAGTGCCCTCGATGCTGCTTGCCTACGGCGTCTCTCTGCGGCTAGGGCCTCGAGCGGGCCACGGCACCTCGCTGTCCGAGATCGGCTGGATCGCCGTGCTCAAGCTCGTCGTCCAGCCAGCCACGGCGTATGCCGTCGCGCGGTTCGCGCTCGGGGTCGGTGGCGCGGGGCTGCTCGCCATCACGGTGCTTGCGGCGTTGCC
>JAWWPH010000109.1:0-5085 GCA_033850875.1 Nocardioidaceae bacterium
CCGTCGTTCGTACGCCATCTGGACGACGCGGACGTCTCGTGGCGCTGGTACCACTGGTCGCCGAGCGAGCTCGAGCCGCCGACCCTGCAGCTCGTCGACCCGCGCTACCTCCTGCGCCCGGGCGAGCCCTTCGCGCTCGTGCACGAGAAGGAGCCGATCACCGGCCAGCCGTCGTTCGTGGACGATGCCCGGGCGGGGAAGCTGCCCAGTGTCAGCTGGCTCGACCCGAACTTCTACGACACCGTGTCGGGGCCGCAGAACGACGACCACCCGCCGACCGACGCCATCAACGGACAGCATCTGACCCGCTTGGTCGCGAACGCGATGATGTCGGGACCGCAGTGGGAGAAGTCGATGCTCGTGGTGCTGTACGACGAGCACGGCGGCTTCTACGACCACGTGGCGCCCCCGGCGGCCGCCGACGACCGCGCGGACTTCAGGAGCTACGGCGTCCGGGTGCCCTCGATGGTCGTCAGCCCGTACGTCGAGGCGCGGTCGGTGTCATCGGTCACGTATGACCACACGTCTCTTATCAAGACGATCCTGACCCGCTTCTGCCGTAGCGGCGAGACGGTGCCCAGCATGGGCGCGCGGGTCGACGCCGCGGAGCACCTGGGTGGCCTGCTGACGGCGACGGCGCCTCGAGCGGCGGTTCCGGTTCCCGAGCTGGCGACGCCGCTCGCGCCTGCGCAGACCCTGCGGGCGGCAACGGAGGCCGGTGGTGAGGGGTCGCTGGGGACGCTCCGGTCGACGCCGGCGCACCACCTGGCGGATGTGGTTCCCGGGGTGCTGGCCGCGAGCGACGAGTCCGAGTTCGCCTCGAAGGGCATGCACATCCACCCCAACGACCTCCAGCTGGGGCTGGCGGCCATGGCGGGCGAGCTGCGTGAGGCGCGAAGCCGCTGACGCTCTGCTGACACCACATCGGGGCTTCGAGCCGGCGTCGGGCAGGATGAGCGCATGGACGACGCGGCCTTGCACGACGAGGTCATCGAGCTGACCCGGGCCCTGCTGAGGGTCGACACCACGAACGGGAACGAGACCGAGGCCGCGGAGGTGCTGAAGCACCGCCTCGACGACGCCGGGGTGGAGTGCACCTTGCCCTCTCGTGACCCGCAACGGTCCAACCTGGTCGCCCGGATCCCGGGTTCCGGCGACGGACCGTCGCTGGCGTTCGTGGGCCACCTCGACGTCGTACCGGCCGACGCCCGCGACTGGACGCATCCACCGTTCGGAGGGGTCCTCGACGACGACGGCTACCTGTACGGGCGCGGCGCCCTGGACATGAAGAGCGAGGTGGCCGCGAGGACGGTCGCGATGCTGGCCCTGGCTCGGGAGGGCTTTCGCCCCCGCGGTGACCTGGTGCTGGTGATGGTGGCCGACGAGGAGGATGGCAGCGCCGACGTCGGGATGAAGTGGCTCGTCGAGGCGCATCCGGAGATCCGCACCGACTTCTCCCTCAACGAGGGGGGCGGCGCGCACTACCGGCTCGAGGACGGCCGCCTCGTCGCCGAGATCTCCGTGGGAGAGAAGGGCACCTGCCCGGTACTGGTGTCGGCCCTGGGGGAGGCCGGGCACGCGTCCATGCCCTCGGTCGGCCGCAACGCCGTGCCGATGCTCGGCGAGCTGCTCCGGCGCGTCGGTCTCGGCCTGCCCACGCCGCAGCGGCACGAGGTCGTCGAGCAGATGCTCGACGCCCTGCTCGGGCCGGGAGCCACCGCCGATGTCGACCTGCCGGCCGCGATCGAAGATGCCCGCCGACTCAGCCCGATGCTCGAGCACTCGCTCCCGGCGGTGTGCGGGACGACGATGGCGCCCACGAAGCTGACCGGCTCGCGTGCCCGCAACGTGATGCCGGCACGGGCGGCGATGGAGCTCGACTGCAGGGTGCTGCCCGGTACCGCGCAGGCCGAGGTCGAGCAGGCCGTCCGGGACCGGCTCGGTGACGGCGTCCCGTACGAGCTGACGTTCCCCGAGCCGATGGTGGCGGGCAGCTACTCGGCACCGTCCGGGCCGCTGTGGGACGCCTGTACGGCGTGGGTCGCGGCGGACTCCGACGCCTCACTGCTGCCGACGATGTGTACGGGCTTCACCGACTCGGTCTACCTCCGCAACGCCTTCGGTACGGTCGCCTACGGCTTCTCGCCGACCCGCGTGACGCCTGCCGAGGTCGTCGAAGCCGGCATCCACAACCGCGACGAGCGTGTCCACGTGGACGACCTGCTGCTGGGTGTGCGGTTCCACCTCGACGTCGCCCGAAGGCTGCTCGGCTGAGACCGAGCTGACCTGGCACCCCGGGTACGACGAAAGGGCCCCCACACCGGAGTGTGGAGGCCCTTTCCAAGTCGGCGGTTAGCCGCGGTTCAACTCAGATGACGCGTACGTTCTCGGCCTGCAGACCCTTCTGGCCCTGCGTGACGTCGAACTCGACGCGCTGGTTCTCATCCAGCGAGCGGTAGCCGTCAGCTGCGATCGCCGAGAAGTGAACGAAGACGTCGGGCTGGTCGCCGTCTTGGGAGATGAAGCCGAAGCCCTTCTCGCCGTTGAACCACTTGACTGTTCCCTGTGCCATTTCTTTGCTCCTTGTATGGGATACATTTCAGAACCAGCTCGATTGCCGGTGTTCTGGCTGCCGCGCGGTGGTCTTCCCACATTCGGAGCTCGTGGCTCTGTTGAGCTCTGAGCACGAGGCGCCCGGTAAGACTTCCCGAGCTTCCCTGAACGTGCGAGGTACTGCTTTTGCAACCCTTTAACCCTAGCATGACCGCGGGGGAGTCGCCTCCTCGCGAGGTTGCCGCGTCAGCTGGAGCTTGATTCGGCCCACAGGTCGACGCCGGAGTCCACCGCGAAGTCGTCGATGCGGGACAGCTCCTCGTCGGTGAACTCGCTGTTCGTGAGGGCCGCGACGTTCTCCTCCAGCTGCTTGACGCTGCTCGCGCCGATCACCAGCGAGGTGACCCTGCGGTCGCGCAAGGCCCAGGCGAGCGCCATCTGGGCGAGACTCTGCCCCCGGTCCGACGCGATGGCGTCGAGGCCGCGAATGCGTTCCAGCGTGTCGTCGCTCAGCATCGACGAGTCGATGGTGCCGGGCCTGGACGCGCGCGAGCCCTCTGGCACGCCGTTGAGGTATTTGCTGGTCAGCAGGCCCTGCGCGAGGGCGGTGAAGCCGATGCAGCCGGCCCCGACGTCCTCGAGTGCGTCGAGCAGGTCGGGCTCGATCCAGCGGTTGAGCATCGAGTACGAGGGCTGGTGGATGAGCAGCGGGGTCCCGAGGTCGGCCAGGATCGCCGCGGCCTCACGGGTCCGTTCGGCGGAGTACGACGAGACCCCGACGTACAGCGCCTTGCCCTGGCGGACCGCGGAGTCGAGGGCACCCATGGTCTCCTCGAGCGGTGTGTCGGGGTCGAACCGGTGGCTGTAGAAGATGTCGACGTAGTCGAGGCGCATCCGGCGAAGGGAGTCGTCGAGGCTGTTGAGGAGGTATTTGCGGGAGCCGTGGTCGCCGTACGGCCCGGGCCACATGTCGTAGCCGGCCTTGGTCGACACGACGATCTCGTTGCGGTAAGGCGCGAGGTCCTCGGCGTACACCCGGCCGAAATTGACCTCCGCGGTGCCGTAGGGCGGTCCGTAGTTGTTCGCCAGGTCGAAGTGGGTGATGCCGAGGTCGAAAGCCCGGCGGATGATGCTTCGCGAGGTCTCGAGCGGGCGGTCGTCGCCGAAGTTCTGCCACAGGCCGAGCGACAGTTCGGGCAGGAGCAGCCCCCTTCGGCCGCAGCGGCGGTACGGGATCGAGTCGTAGCGCTCAGCGCTGGCGAGATAGGTCATGGACGTCCCTGTTCCCACTTCTCGGTTCCCGCAACCTCTACCTCCCCAGCCGCGGGGTCACGTAGTTCCCTGCGAGGGGTCACGTCGTTCCCGCCGAGGGGCCAAGTCCTTCCGGGCAGTCGTCTAGGCGGCTCGCTCGACCGTCTGCTCGAAGCGGGCCAGCTGCAGAGCCCCGAGCCCGGTGACGACGAAGCCGATCGCCGCGATGGGGATCCAGCCGGGGCGGATGCCGTCGTGGAGGAGCAGGACACCGACTGCCGCCGGGGTGACCGTCTGCGACACGATCATCGGGGCGGTCGCGCCGGTCACCGAGCCTCGTTGCAGCGCGACGGAGTACAGCAGGAACGCCAACGCGCCGCTGACGGCGAGGGCGTACGCCGAGGGCGCCGCGACGACGGTCGCCGGTGCCAGGCCGGGTAGCACCCTGGCCGACACGCTGACACCGGCGAACCCGAAGCCGGCCAGCAGCCCCAGCAGCTCGGTCGACACCGCTCCCTGCATGCGGCTGGCGAGGAAGCCGCCGGTGGCCAGTACCGCGAGCGCCGCGTACAGCCCGACGATGAACGTGGCGCTGGCCGTCTCGTCCCCGACGGACCCCGACGACGCCGCCAGCAACGCCAGGCCGACGCACGTCCCGGCCACGGCTGCCCAGTCGGCCCGCTCCAGCCGGTCGTCGTGGACCCGTACCGCCAGCAGGGCCGTCACCGCGAGGCTGGCCGCGATCCCCGCCTGAGCCAGGAACAGCGGGATGGAGCGCAGGGCGACGAGGTGCAGGGAGAAGCCGACCAGGTTCATGGCCATCGCGATGAGAAACAGCGGCTGACCCAGCAGCTCGAGGACGAGCCGGGCGCTCAGCCCAGCGGAGCGCGGGATCCGCCGGACGGCGGTCGCCTGCACGATCGACGCGGAGCCGAACAGGACCGCCGCCGCGAGCGCGGCGCAGAACCCGAGCAACACGGGTCAGTCTTCGAGGTCTGCGGCGATGGCGTCCCTCGACAGCAGCTTCTCCGGAAGCCGTGGGCTGATCATGGTCAGGTAGATGCTCAGGCCGGCGTAGTACACCAGGTACGCAAGGGACACGGCGACCACCACCGCCGAGGGGTCGGGCATCTGTACGAGCAGGATCGCGTACGCGGCCAGCCAGATCGCGGTGAACAGCAGGTTGAGCTGGCGGAAGGCCTTGGTGCGGGAAGGGTAGATGTACCTGATCGGCACGAAGACGAGGATCGAGCCGATCGCCAGGATGGCACCCGTCGCGGC
>JAWWPH010000205.1:0-5096 GCA_033850875.1 Nocardioidaceae bacterium
GGACGACCGGCTCTCGGAGGCCCATCTGCTCATGGACGCCGCGGACGCCCGCTGGGCGATCGTGCTGGACTCCGACGACAACCTGCGCGGCTGGATCGCGGCGGACGACTCCTCAGGAGGAGGCACGGTCGGCGACCGAGTACAACGGATGGACGCCTGGGTGCCGCAAGACGCCTCTCTGAAGGACGCCCTGGCCACGATGCTCCAGTGGGACGCGGGCTGGGTCGCTGTGATCCAGGGCGAGCGATTCCTCGGTGTCCTCACTCCGGGGACGCTGCACGAGGCGCTGCGTCGTTCGATCAGCGCTGACGTCGACGGAATCGCTCCGGCCGACGTCAGCCTCTCGTCGACCGGCCCTCTGCACTGACGCGTGGGAACGGCATAGCGCTTCGTCAGGCGTGACGGCGGGCGCGGTCGGCTCTCGAGCCGCTCGCCCGCTCCTCCCAGGCCAGCATGTCGACGACCGTGGGCAGCTCACGGGTCTCGGCGAGGAGGGAGTCGCGCTCGTCCTCGTCGCCGGCCGGGCTGCTGGAGCCGCCGGGGCGGGCCAGTACTGCGTCGAGGACTTCGCTCAGCCGGCGCTGCGCGTCGTCGGCACGCCGCATCTCACGCTCGGCCCGCGTCGACGCGGTCCCGGCCCGTTCGTCGGCTGCCCGGAGCCGGGCCACCAGGGCACTGATCGAGCGGTCGCGCTGCTGCACGCTGAGGTGCCAACCGGCGACCTCCCCGGCGTGCTGGGCTCGCAGTCTCGCGAGAACCGTGGAGAAGGCCAGGGCCTGGTCCGCCCGGCTGCGGGACGCGTTCCGCCGGGTCTGCAGCACCTCGCTGTACAGGATGCGCGCGGCGGCGGCACCGGCGGCGACCGCGAACACGGCTGACACCGCTACGGCGGTGGAGAACGCGACCGCGACGGCGACGACGACCGCCGCGACGGCGACCAGCAGAGCCGAGACGGTCACGCGCACGCTGCGCTGCACGCGACGCCGACCGGCCATCTGCCGATGCTATTCCTCGGGGTCGCGAGGGATCCTGCAGGCGCGCTCGAGCAGGAGCCCGGAAACCATCACGATGACGGCGGCGACCGCGGCCGAGAACGACCGGATCACCCGCTCGCGCGGCAACTCGATGTTCATCTGGTCGAGGAACTGCACGCCGAACGCCAGGTAGCCACCTGCGACGAGGGCACCCATCAGCGCACACGCCTTGGCCAGCATCAGGTAGTTGAGTGCACGATGCGGCTCGATCAGGCGCCGCTCGCGGTGCACGGTCCGGTACGTCGTGTAGGCCAGTGCCAAGAGCATGGCGGCGATCGCGGCCAGCACGACCACCGCGTCCCACTGGATCATCGGCGCCGTCGCGTTGAGGCGCTCGCTCACGGGCACGATCGCGTACCCGAGGACCGCGCCGACGGCGAAGGCGACCGCGAGGATCCGCAAGCGCGTCGGCCCGATGGTGGCCTTGGTCGGGTCGGGCGGCTCTGCCAAGTCCGGTCCTACATCTCCAGGGCCAGGTCGTCGCGACGCACGACGACCGAGGTGTCGAGGCCCTCGAGCAGGTCCGCGATCTTGCCCTTGCCCGGGATCTGGGCCCGCTGGTCGATCTCGTGCCACGGCACGAGCACGAAGGCGCGCTCGTGGGCACGTGGGTGGGGCAGCGTGAGCTCGTCGGTGTCGGACAGCCGGTCACCGACCACGATCAGGTCGACGTCGAGTGTGCGGGGGGCGTTGACCTCGCCGCGCTCGCGGCCGAAGGCCGACTCCACCGCCTTGGCCCGGTCCAGGAGCATCGCGACCGACAACGTCGTGTCGACGAGCAGGACCGCGTTGAGGAAGTCCGGCGAGCCGTCGGGGGCATCGACCGGCGTGGTCTCGTACACGGACGACACCGTCACCAGTCGTACATCCGGGGTGTCGGCGAGCGCCTCGACGGCGCCCTGCAGGTTGGCCGCGCGGTCGCCCACGTTGCTCCCGATCGACAAGACGGCGGGGCGGATCGGGCGCATCTCACCGGTCAGCGTGTCGGGGTCGATGTTGGGGTTCGGGGTCTCAGTCATCTCGGCTCCGATGGATAGTAAGGCTGACGTCGTCGAATGCCACGCGGATCGGTGCCTGCGGTTTGTGAACCGTCAGCTCGACCCAGGCGACCGGCGGCTCGGCCAGGCAGATGTCGGCAAGACGTTGCGCGAGCGTCTCGATGAGGTCGACGGGGTCGGACGCGATCGCCTGGTGGAGGCGCTCCGCCAGCATCCCGTAGTGGACCGTGGCGGACAGGTCGTCACCGCGCGCGGCCGACCGGGTGTCCAGTGCCAGCTCGACGTCGACGACGAACTCCTGGCCGTCTCGCCGCTCGAAGTCGAGCACCCCGTGGTGGCCGACGGCACGCAGGCCACGAAGCACGAGCCGGTCTGTCGGCCGCTCCTCCGTGTGCGTCATGACGCATCTCCCTCGTGGGGCTCAGCCGGGTCCGGGTCCGGGGTCGAGAGTACCGGTGACGAATGGTGGATCCACAACCGCCAATGCCCGGCCGTACGGCGGAAGACGTTGGTCGCCACCGCGCTCCCACCGGCGAACACGCCGACCGGAGTGTCGGCCGTGGCCGACAGCACGTTCTCGGTGCACGTCACCGAGGCGAGCTCGTCCACGACGCAGGCGTCCACGTCGGTCAGGAAGAACTGGAGATACGGCGCGTCGGCCATCAGCGCGACCCACGACCGCATGACGGCGCCGCGGCCGCGGATCGGCGCAGCGCCCGGATGTACGCACACCACCCCGTCGTCGTCGGCCCACAGCGCCTCCATGGCCTCGAAGTCGGCACGCTCGAACGCGGCATAGAAGTCGGCGTGCGCCCGCAGTACGTCGTCGACGTCACTCGTCACGGACGAGCTCCTCGGTCGCCCAGCGGGATCCGACGGCGACGGCGTCGCGGGAGGACTTCGCGTCGTGGACGCGCACACACCACACGCCGCTCAGGGCGGCGATGGCCGAGACAGCTGCGGTGGCGTCGTCGCGCCTTGCGGGCGGCCGGGGGTCACCGGCCGCGTCGGCGAGCAGGGACCCCAGGAAGGCCTTGCGCGACGCTCCGATCATGAGCGGGTAGCCGAGGTCCGCGAGCGTGTCGAGGGCGGCGAGCAGCGCCCAGTTGTGATCCGCGGTCTTGGCGAAGCCGAGTCCGGGGTCGAGGACGAGGTGCTCGGGAGCAATCCCGGCGGCCAGCGCTGCGTCGACGCGCGCCGAGAGCTCGCGGCACACGTCCACGACGACGTCGTCGTACACCGCGAGGTCCTGCATGGTGGTGGAGTGTCCGCGCCAGTGCATGCAGATGAAGGGCACCCCGAGCCCCGCGGCGGTCGACAGCATCGCCTCGTCGGCGCGGCCGCCGGAGACGTCGTTGATGCCCGCGGCACCGGCGGCGACAGCGGCCCGGGCCACCTCGGATCGCATCGTGTCGACCGTGACCGCTGCGCCGGCGCGGCTGAGCTCGGTGATCACGGGAAGGACGCGGGAGAGCTCGACGTCGAGGTCGATGCGGACCGCGCCGGGCCGGGTCGACTCGCCGCCGACGTCGAGCACGTCGGCGCCCTGCTCGATCAACGCGAGGCCGTGCGAGACGGCGGCCTCCGGGCGCAGCCAGTGGCCCCCGTCGGAGAACGAGTCCGGTGTCACGTTGATGATGCCCATCACCAGGCAGCGGCCCGGCTGCGGCAGCCCGGCTACGCGGTGGGTCGGGGCGCGGCGCACGGGGCCTAGTCGAGGATGAGGCTCATGGCCTCGGCCCGGGTCGCTGGGTCGCGGAGCTGGCCCCTCACGGCGCTGGTGACCGTTCTCGCACCGGGCTTGCGGACGCCTCGCATCGTCATGCACAGGTGCTCGCACTCGAAGACCGCGATCACGCCGCGCGGCTTCAAGATCTCCATCAGCGAGTCGGCGACCTGGGTGGTGAGGCGCTCCTGTACCTGCGGTCGCCGTGCGAAGACGTCGACCAGCCGGGCGAGCTTCGACAAGCCGGTGATGCGCCCGTCGGCGTTGGGGACGTAGCCGACGTGGGCGACACCGGTGAACGGGAGCAGGTGATGCTCGCAGTGCGACCAGACCTCGATGTCCTTGACCAGTACCAGCTCGTCGTGCCCGATGTCGAACGTGGTCGTCAAGACGTCGGCCGGGGTCAGCCGCATGCCGGAGAAGAGCTCCTCGTAGGCGCGCGCGACCCGGCCGGGCGTCGCCCGCAGACCCTCCCGTTCCGGGTCCTCACCTACGGCGAGCAGGAGCTCCCGCACCGCTGCCTCGGCGCGGGCATGGTCGAAAGCGGGGAGCGGCCGGCCGTCGCCCGGCTGGGTCGGTCTGCCGCCCACGTCACTCCTGGGAGGACATCGGTGGGCCGAGAGACGGCCCTGGCGGCGGTGACCCTGGAGGCCCTGACGGTGGTGAGGAGGGACCGGGCAGCGGGCTCTGCGGGTTCTCCGTGCCCGGCGACACCGTGATCTCGGCCGCCGGCTCCGGGTGGCCGTTGAGACCCGCCGGTACGTCCACCGGAGGGATCGTGGACGGCACCCGGGAGTCGGAGCCCGTCCAGGCCGGGCGCTCGGCGCGCATCCGTACCGCGGAGAAGATCCGGGCCAGGCCCTTGCGGTCGATCGTCTCCTTGTCGAGCAGCTGGCGCACGAGCTCGTCGAGGACCGGGCGGTTGGTCACCAGGATGTCGAACGCCTCCTGGTGCGCGTTGGTCAGGAGCTTGTTGACCTCTTCGTCGATGATCGCGGCGATCTCTTCGGAGTAGTTGCGCATATGTCCGATGTCGCGGCCGAGGAACGGCTCGCCGTTGTCCTCCCCCAGCTTCACCGCCCCGAGTCGGTCGCTCATGCCGTAGCTCGTGACCATCGCCCGGGCGACCTTGGTGGCCTTCTCGATGTCGCTCGACGACCCGGTCGTGGGGTCGTGGAAGATCAGCTGCTCGGCGGCCAGGCCGCCCAGTGCGTACGCGAGCTGGTTGAGCAGCTCGTTGCGCGACACCGACGACTTGTCGCCCTCGGGCAGCACCTGGGTGAAACCGAGGGCGCGCCCGCGGGGCAGGATCGTGATCTTGGTGACGGGGTCGGTGCC
>JAWWPH010000232.1:0-3473 GCA_033850875.1 Nocardioidaceae bacterium
GTTCAACGGGGTCGGCCCGGCGCCGGTACCATTCGTCACCAACGCCCATTCGCCACCGGCGGCGAGCCCGGCCCGAGGAGAGCACTGCATGCGCAGCATCGGCAGAACCGTCGGCGGGTGGATACTCGTCGCGCTCGGGGCGGCAGCCCTGGTACTTCCCGGGCCCGGTCTGCTGCTGCTCCTTGCCGGCCTCATGATGCTGTCGCAGGAGTACGAGTGGGCCGAACGCCGGGTGGAGCCGGTACGTCAGAAGGCCCACGACGTGGCCCGCTCGAGCGTCTCCTCGATCCCCCGCATCCTGGCCAGCGCGTTGGCGTCCCTGGCCATCGTCGCCGTCGGGATCGTGTGGTGGCTGGATCCGGAGATCCCCGAGATCGGACCGGTCGGCCCCGACCTTCCGCTCGGCGGCTGGAGCGCCGGCAGCGGGATCGTCATCTCCGGGCTGGCCGCGCTCGGCCTGGTCGTGTACAGCGTCCGGCGCTTCCGTCGGGAGACCTGAACCGCGCCATGCCCGGGGTTGGATCCAGCCAATAGTCTGAATGCATGAGCTCTCACTTCGATGTCGTCGTTCTCGGTGCCGGTCCCGGTGGCTACGTGGCCGCGATCAGGGCTGCCCAGCTGGGGCTCAAGACCGCCGTGGTGGAGGAGAAGTACTGGGGCGGCGTCTGCCTCAACGTCGGCTGCATCCCGAGCAAGGCCCTGCTCCGCAACGCCGAGCTGGCCCACACCTTCACGGCCGACGCGAAGCTGTTCGGGATCTCCGGCGACGTGACCTTCGACTACGGTGCCGCCTTCACCCGCAGCCGCAAGGTCGCCGACGGCCGGGTCAAGGGCGTGCACTTCTTGATGAAGAAGAACTCGATCACCGAGTTCGACGGCAGAGGGACGTTCACCGATGCTCACACCATGAAGGTGGCCCTGGGCAGCGGCGGTGAGGACGAGGTGACGTTCGACAACTGCATCGTGGCCACCGGGTCCCAGACGCGGCTGCTTCCCGGCACCGAGCTCAGCGAGCGGGTGGTGACCTACGAGGAGCAGATCATGACCGACGCTCTGCCGGAGTCGATCATCATCGCCGGAGCCGGCGCGATCGGTGTGGAGTTCGCGTACGTGATGGCCAACTACGGAGTCGACGTCACCATCGTGGAGTACCTGGACCGCCTCGTGCCGCTCGAGGACGAGGAGGTCTCGGCCGAGCTCGCGCGCCGCTACAAGAAGCTGGGCATCAAGGCCCTCACCTCGACAAGGGTCGACGCCATCGACGACAGCGGGAGCTCGGTGAAGGTCACCGTGACCCGCGGCGACAAGCAGGAGACGCTCGAGGCCGACAAGGTCCTGCAGGCCATCGGCTTCTCGCCGAGAGTCGAGGGGTACGGGCTCGACGCCGCCGGCGTCGAGCTCACCGAGCGGGGCGCCGTCGCCATCGACGGGCTCATGCGCACCAACGTGGACAGTATCTACGCCATCGGCGACGTGACGGCGAAGCTGATGCTCGCCCACAACGCCGAGGCGATGGGCATCGTCGCCGCCGAGGCCATCGCGGGCGTCGAGACGATGGAGATCGACTACGTCATGGTGCCCCGGGCCACCTACTGCCAGCCGCAGATCGCCAGCTTCGGCTATACCGAGGCCCAGGCCCGCGAGCTCGGCCGCGAGATCAAGGTGGCGAAGTTCCCCTTCGCCGCCAACGGCAAGGCGCACGGGCTCGGTGAGTCCGGCGGGTTCGTCAAGATCGTCGCGGACGCCGAGTACGGCGAGTTCCTCGGTGCCCACCTGGTCGGTCCCGACGTGGTGGAGCTGCTCCCGGAGCTGACACTCGCCCAGAAGTGGGACCTGACCGCCGCCGAGGTCGCACGCAACATCCATGCGCATCCGACCCTCAGCGAGGCCGTCAAGGAGGCCGTCCACGGCATCGCCGGGCACATGATCAACTTCTGACCCTTTCGCGTGACCTCCATAAGGCGCCGGTGACAGCGCCTGCCATGGAGCAGACCAAAGCACCGTCGACCGTGCGCTTCGTCCGCTCCGCGCTGTTCGGCAGGAGGTGCGAGTACGTCCGAAGGGTGAATCCGGCGTCGCTGCGACCCAGGTACTCGCTCACCGCCTTGATGCTCGTCCCGGCGCTGGAGCGTGCACTCCGAGACGGTCCCTCGTCGACCAAATCGATCGAGCGAGAGCGTGGGTAGCCGTGAATGCTGCCGAACTGAACGTCGCACCCAGATAGCAGGTGTCGTCGTTCACCGAATCACAAGGCGGCTGGGAACGTACAGTCCCACTCATGAAGCTCGGCGTCGGTGTAGCCGCGATCGTGCTGGTGGCCCTGGGATGTGGGGGCGGTGAAGGGAAGCCGAGCACCGGTGACAACGCTGCACGCGCAGGTGCAGCCGGGACTTCCTCTTGCGCGTCACTGGTCGGTCAACCCTTCGACCTGACGCAGGTGCGCACATGCACCGGTGGGTCAGGTGCCTCCGGTTCCGGGGGGTGCTACCCGAGCGGGAAACGCGACGGCAAGTACTACTGGGTCAGCTATCCGGAGAACAACTCGAAGATGCTGTACGGCCGACCCGGCGGCATCTGGGCGAGCGGCCCCAACTGGATGGCAATGAGCAAAATGGCCGAAAGAATCGGCTGCTAGGCGGTCGCACCACGATCGGCGAGGCGGATCGCGATCGTTCCCGGAACAGTAGGCAGATGGTCGCGGGAGGTCTGTCAGCGCTCATGGCCCTGACAGCGCAACGGGTCAGGCGTAGGAGGACCGCGAGAACGCATGTGGCCAACCGCTGAGCCGGCCAGGCGGACCTGGCTCGTACGGACGTCAGGTAGCGCAGTCACACACCCTCAGTCCTCAGCAGCACTAAGCCGGTGCCCGTGGCCGTGAGATACGGCGTTCGCCTCATGTCCGCAGGGGCCTTAGTCACACAGGCTCGGAGTCGTCAATAACGAACCAGAGGAGACATCCGATGCTTGCTCCCATCGCGCCCTTTCTGACGGCAGAGCTCGACTACCACCACCACGGGCCGTTCGGCTCGCCGAGTCGTCCCGTCCGGGCAGCCGGCCCTGCCACAGCGCATCTCCGCACTGGCGGAAGGCTGTTGCCTCGGCTTGTCCGCCGCCTGCGCCTCGCGACGCAACCTGAGTTCGGCGAGAACAGCCAGTAGCCGTTCGGGGACTCATCACCGCGGACGTGGGCCCGAGCATCGCTTTACCGCTTCCGGGTCGGCGGAGCTCCCGCCCGGCTCCGCGCGTCCGGTCCGACCGTAGCGAAGGCGACGCAGCACCTCGGTTCAGCGCACTGCCGCGAGCGATGCCGTGAGCTGTCGGAACAGGGCCGAGTCGACGTAGGTCCCGGCGTGCCGAAGGGTGAGGACGCACACGCCCAGGGCACCGTCGGTCACCGCATGGACCTCGTCGGTGCCCGAAGCTGCGGCGAGCCGGTCGGCGACCTGAGGGCGGCGCCCCAAGATGCCGCCGCC
>JAWWPH010000252.1:0-3838 GCA_033850875.1 Nocardioidaceae bacterium
GGGACTGGGAACGGTTCGACGAGCCGACGTCGCAGTGGTGCTTCGGCCGGCTGGCAGAGGTCGACGCCGAGCTGGCACAGCACAGCTGGTTGCGGACCATCCGGGACGAGTGGACCGCCTCGGGGCAGCCGTGGCCGCAGTACTGGCCCGGCTGGGCGGCGCGCGAGGGGCTGCACACCGGCCAGCAGATCCTGGACGAGCTGAACGCTCGGTTCCGCTGCCACTCGTCGACCCGCGGGCCGTACTTCTTCCCAGACCTCGACGAGACGACGGAGGCGGACGAGCAGGCGGCCATCGACGCCGGACGCATCCGAGCTGGTGGCATCAGGTTCGTCGGCTACCCGAAGGGTGCGACCACAACGACCTGACGTCCCCACGGCGGCGACCTCGGAGCGACACGTCCATGCCCAGAGCGAAAGAGGCTGAAGCTGTCCACCCTGAGCGACCAGCTTGACCCGACCGTCGCGCTCGCACTGGTCGCAGCCGTGGTGGCGTTCGCCGCGGCCGTGCAGCTCGCCACGGGCTTCGGCTTCGCGCTGGTCTGCGTACCGCTGCTCATCGTGTTCGTCGACCCTCACCTCGCAGTCCTGATCGCTTTGCAGATCGGCCTGGTCGGTGCCCTGTACCAGGCGGTGGAGGGTCGCCGGGAGATCGACCGTGGGGTCGTCGGACGCATCACGGTGGCCGCGTTCGTCGGCCTGCCCGTGGGCGGCTGGGTGTACGCGCGCAGCAGTCCGGAGGTGCTGAAGGTCCTCATCGGCGTGATCATCGTGACCGCGGTGGTGTTCCTGGCTCGTGGCTTGAGCTTCCGGCGGTCGTCGCCGATCGTGGACCTGACGGCCGGCCTGCTCACGGGCTTCCTCACCACCTCGACCGGGACGAGCGGCCCCCCGATCGTGACGGTTCTGCATGCTCGCAACGTGTCGCCGAGGGTCTTCCGTGCGACGACCAGCACGATCTTCAGCGTCCTCGATGGCGTCGCGATCCTCGGGTACGTCGTCACGGGAAGATTCCCCCTCTGGCTCTTCCTCGCCACGCTGGCCACGCTTCCCGGCCTGGCGGTGGGCGCCTGGGTCGGCATCGCGGCCCGGCACCGCCTGAGCCCGGAGGCCTTCCGGGTCGCCGTGCTCGTACTGCTGGCGGCAACGGGGCTCGCGGCCATCGTCACCGCGTTCCTGTGAGAGTCGGCCACCGTTGTGGGTCCGTTCGCCGAGACGTCAAGAGATGAGCGACACGCCGGCAGATCAGGGCCGTAGGTGACGTGCCGCGGGGGTCAGGGACGGGGCGGGGCGGCGGCGCCGTTCTGGACCGCTCGACTCACGACTTTCCGCGCCCGCTCGTCGATGAGGCCCCGCGCGTGAGCGTCGGCAGCAGCGGCGGCGATATCCGGGACCAGGAGCATCGGAACCCCGACGACGGCGAGCTCGGCGGCGAGCCGGCGCACGCGCTCCCCGCGAGCGTTCGACGCCGGCGCCACGTCACGGATGTAGACGGCAGCGAGGCGGTCGGGGTGGGCCCGCGCCACGGCCGCGTACGCCTCGGGGTCGTCCTGTCCGCTGTCGCCGATCAGGACCCAGGTCAGGCCCGGGTGCTCCTGGATGAGCGCGTCGATGACGCGTGCCTTGTACGACAGGCTCGACTCGCGGAAGAGCCAGCCGCTGCTCGGGCCCCAGTCCGTCATCAGTACCGGTCCCGCTGGGAAGCCGTGCCGGGCCAGGAAGCGCTCGATCACGGGGTGCAGGTTCCACGCCCCGGTGGACACGTAGAAGAGCTGCGTCGGTCCGGCGGTCCCCGCGCAGAGGGCGCGGTAAAAGTGCGAGGCCCCCGCGATCTCCCTCCGTGCGTGCTCGGGGATCAGCAAGGTGGTGCGGACGGCATCGACGAGACGGGTCAGGCCGGTATGGATGATGGTGTCGTCGATGTCGCTGACCACCCCGAGGCGGGCGCCCGGGTCCACGACCAGCAGCCGTCCCGTGACCGGCGCATCCGGCTGGGCGGTGACGACGAACGTGATCGCATGCCAGCCCGGCTGCAACGCCGGGGTCTCGAACGTCGCCTCGACGTACCCGTCCGCACTCGCGACCGCGTCGTGGACCCTGCCGGCGACTTCCACCTGGACCTGCTCCCCCGCGAGCTCGACGCTGAGGAAGTGCCGCAGGCCCGGCAGCAGCGAGCGTCGTGGCCGGCGTCGGGCGTGAGGTCTGCTCAGGAGTACGCGACCCCGGACATGGACGGACGAGGAGGTTCCATAGCTGATGTACGGGACCACGGTCGGGCGCCAGCCGAGCCGGTGGCGGACCAAGGCGCTGACCCGGCGGTCCACCTGCTCTTCAAGCCGGTACACCCAGCGCAGCAGGGTCGCTCTCATCGGTCTCTAGTGCCTGAGCAGCAGGATCAGCACGACGGTGACGACGAGCGACAGAAGTAGGGACCCGAAGCACCTCAGCCGGTTGCTGAAGAAGAAGAACACGGCGGGTGCCTCCCGGGCGGCGGGTTCGGGACGGTCAGGCTACCGGGTCCGCACCGGAGGGGGCCTTCCAGGTGAGGTGTACGGCCACGTTGGCCGTGGCCGCCGCGGACGCGAGGATGGCACTCGTGTCCGCCGTGAACTCGAGCCCGAACTCCACGGAGACCTCATCGGGACGGCGCGCCATCGAGCTCAGCTCGGAGACGACGCCTTCGGCAACCGTACGGATGGGCTGCAACGCCGCCTCGAACGTGCGCTCGGCCTTGCCCACCAACTCCGCGCTTCCGAGACCACGCGTGACAAGGTCGTCGGGAGCCGTGGGCTGCACCCTCACCCGTACCGTCGACCCGTCGGAGCTCGTGAACTCCACGATCTGCATCGTCGTCTCCTCCTCCTACCGCCGCTGGCGGAGCAGCCTCGCGGCCCTAGCCGCGGACTCTGACCGGCTGCCATAGTAGGGCTCTCAGATGACCGGCCGTCAGCGGTCGGACACATCGCGTGGAGGGGTCCGCGTGGCAGAGGTACTGGAGCTGGAGCTGGAGCTCGGCATCGACGGGCACGGCGCGTTCGTGGTGGCGGCCCGCTCCCCGGCAGGAGAGGAGAGCGGGCAGCTGCTGCTCGACCCGACCGCTGTCCTGGGTCAGCGCGCGCAGCTGCAGTCGACCGTGCTGGCGTCGGCGGTGACGTCGCGGCGTGCCCTCAGCGAGGTGGAGGGTCCGGTACGGAAGGTCGGCGAGCTGCTCTTCCAGAGCCTGTTCAACGGCAAGGTGTACGGCGCCTACAAGGCGAGCGTCGCCCTGACGCAGCAGCAGGGCCTGCCGCTGCGCGTCGTGCTGCGCACCCACGTCCCCGAGCTTGCTGCGCTGCCGTGGGAGATGCTGTACGACTCCGAGGCCGGGGCGTACCTGTGCCAACGTGACCCGCTGGTTCGCCACGTGTCCGTGTCGGCGCCGAGCCGCCCGCTGGACGTGCAACCCCCGCTGAGGGTGCTGGGGCTGGTGGCGGCACCCAGCGACCAGCAGCGCCTCGACGTCGCCGGTGAGAAGAGCCGTCTCGGCGACGCGCTGGACGAGCTGGGCCGGCTGGTCGAGCTGCGCTGGGTCGACGGCGGCTCCTGGGCCGATCTGCAGTCGGAGCTGGTGTCCGGCTCGTGGCACGTCCTCCACTTCGTCGGCCACGGCGGGTTCGACTCCGCCCGACAGCAGGGGGTGCTGGCGCTCGAGGGTGCCGAAGGGCGGAGCGATCTCGTCGGGGCCGACCGGTTCAGCCAGCTGCTCACCACGCAGGTGCCCCCGCCGCAGCTCGTCGTCCTGAACTCGTGCGCCGGAGCCCAGGCGGCAGCAGACGACCTGTTCTCCAGCACCGCGGCAT
>JAWWPH010000253.1:0-6557 GCA_033850875.1 Nocardioidaceae bacterium
CGGCTTCGGCGAGGGCTACCCCACCGACGGCGAGACGCCCGTGCACGAGGTGTCGCTCGACGCATTCCGGATCGACGAGACAGCCGTGACCAACGCCGAGTTCGCCACCTTCGTCCGAGCCGGAGGCTATGTCACCGACGCCGAGCGGTTCGGTACCTCGGCCGTCTTCCACCTCGCAGTCGCACCGGACGCCGATATCCTCCATCGCCTCGAGGCTGCGCCCTGGTGGCTGGCCGTACGCGACGCCTGCTGGCGCCGACCCGAGGGGGGCGGGTCGTCCGTCGTGACGCGCCCCAACCACCCGGTCGTGCACATCTCCTGGAACGACGCCTCGGCCTACTGCAACTGGGCCGGCAAGCGCCTTCCCACGGAGGCCGAGTGGGAGTACGCGGCTCGGGGCGGGTCGGCGGGGAAGCGCTACCCGTGGGGCGACGACCTGGTCCAGGGCGGACGCTGGCGCTGCAACATCTGGCAGGGCCGGTTCCCGCAGGACAACAGCCAAGACGACGGCTACCTCACGACGGCACCGGTGAGGACGTACCGACCCAACGGCTACGGCCTGTGGAACGTCGCGGGCAACGTCTGGGAGTGGTGCGCCGACTGGTTCAGCCCCACCTACTACGCCGAGTCGCCGTCGCACGATCCGGGGGGACCGCGGTCCGGTACCTCCCGGGTCATGCGCGGCGGCTCCTTCCTGTGTCACGAGTCGTACTGCAACCGGTATCGCGTCGCAGCGCGATCCAGCAACACACCGGACTCGACATCGTCCAACGTCGGCTTCCGGTGCGCCACCACCTGACCCGAAAACTCACCAGAGAGGCACCGCATGACTTCAGAACATCTGCCCGTCGCCAGCTACCGCAGGGAGGATCCCCCTCCCGCGCTCGACATCCGGGACCAGAAGACGCCGTTCAGCGCGAGGCAACGACCCCAGCCGCCCGAAGGCGCACCCAACGTCTTGGTGATCTTGCTGGACGACATGGGATTCGGCGCCTCCTCCGCCTTCGGCGGCCCGTGCCGGATGCCGACTGCCGAGCGTCTCGCGGACGACGGGCTGCGGTACTCCAGGTTCCACACGACCGCACTGTGCTCCCCAACCCGCGCGGCGCTCATGACGGGGCGAAACCACCACAGCGTCGCCATGGGGAACGTCGTCGAGCTCTCGACGACCGCACCTGGGTACGACGGGATGCGACCCGAGACGGCCGGCACGCTGGCTCAGACGCTGAGCCTCAGCGGCTACGCCACCGGCGCCTTCGGCAAGTGGCACCAGACACCACCTTGGGAGCAGACGGCCGCGGGGCCGTTCGACCACTGGCCGACCCGGGAGGGTTTCGACAGGTTCTACGGCTTCCTCGGCGGTGAGGCCAGCCAGTTCAACCCGACCCTCGTGGACGGCACGACTTTCGTGGACCCGCCGGCGACCGAGCAGGAGGGCTACCACCTGTCGGAGGACCTGGTCGACAAGGCCGGCGGCTGGATCCGCGACGTCACCACGTTCGGGGCCGGCAAGCCCTGGTTCTGCTACCTCGCCTTCGGCGCGACGCACGCGCCGTTCCAGGTGCCGCAGTCGTGGCGCGGCAGGTACCGGGGAGAGTTCGCGCACGGCTGGGACAGGCAGCGCGAGATCACCCTCGCCGCCCAGAAGGAGCTGGGGGTCGTACCCGAGCAGGCCGAGCTCGCACCGTGGGTTGAGGGCGTACCGCATTGGGACGAGCTCACCGACTCCGAGCGCCTGGCTGCGGAGCGCCTGATGGAGACGTACGCGTCGTTCGCCGAGCACACCGACGCCCAGGTCGGCAGGCTGATCGACGAGCTCAGGTCGACCGGCCAGCTCGACAACACGGTCGTCTTCTACATCCTCGGCGACAACGGCGCCTCTGCCGAGGGCGGCATCGAGGGGACCCTCAACGAGACGCTCCGGCTGAACGGCCTCAGCGACACGACGGAGCGGATCCTCGACCATCTCGACGAGATCGGCGGACCGCACTCCTACGTCCACTACCCGGTCGGGTGGGCGCTGGCGATGGACACCCCGTACCAGTGGACCAAGCAGGTCGCGTCGCACTACGGAGGTACCCGCAACGGGCTCGTCGTCCATTGGCCGAAGGGGATAACGGCCCGAGGAGAGGTGCGCAACCAGTGGCACCACGTCATCGACATCGCGCCCACCGTCCTCGAGGCTGCCGGCCTTCCCGAGCCGAAGACCATCAACGGGATCGCGCAGGACCCCATCCAGGGAACGTCCTTGCTCTACAGCTTCGACGACTCCGAGGCTCCCGAGCGTCACACGACCCAGTACTTCGAGATGTTCGGCAACCGGGGCATCTACCGCGAGGGCTGGACCGCGGTGACCCAGCACCGCACACCGTGGAAGCCCGGCCAGATCGAGACCACCCGGTTCAGCGAGGACGTCTGGGAGCTGTACGACACGCAGAACGACTGGACGCAGGCGCACGACATCGCCGCCGAGCGTCCGGACAAGCTGGCAGAGCTGCAGGAGCTGTTCCTGGCCGAGGCTCGCGGCAACAACGTGCTGCCCCTCGACGACCGGCTGGCCGAGCGGATGAACGCCGACATCGCCGGCCGCAGGAGCCCGCATGCCCCGAGCTCGGTGGTGCTCACGCAGGGATCGGGACGGCTGCGCGAGGACGCGATTCCCGGGCTGAAGAACACGTCGTTCCGGATATCCGTCGAGCTCGGAGCCGGCGAGCTCACCGACGGCGTGCTCGTCGCCCAGGGCGGCCGCTTCGCGGGATGGTCGCTGTACGTCAAGGACGGCCATCCCACGTACGCGTACAACCTCGCCGGCCTGGAGGTGACGCAGGTCGGGTCCGCGGCCGTGATCGGCCCGGGCCAGCACACGCTGGAGCTGTCGTTCGCGTACGACGGCGGAGGGCTCGGGAAGGGAGGCCTGGTCCGGCTGGTGCTCGACGGCGACGACGTCGGCAGCGGCCGGCTCGAGAGGACGATCCCCTTCTTCTTCTCGATGGACGAGACCCTCAACGTGGGGCTCGACCGAGGCTCGCCGGTCACGGAGGACTACGCCGACGCGGGGGCGAACGCCTTCGCGGGCACCATCCAGCGGGTGACGCTCACCGTCGGCGACGACACCCAGCAACCCTCCGACCGTGAGCTGCTCGGGGCCGTTCTGACGGCTCATTAGTACACCGGTGTGCGCCGCCGAACGCGGTGCGCGCGAGGACAGCCGCCGGGGTCGGGCCCAGAAGGCCCGGCCCCGGCGAACTGCTGTTCGGTGCGGAGGTGGCGGGATTTGAACCCGCGAGAGGGGATCACCCTCAACCCGCTTAGCAGGCGGGCGCACTAGGCCACTATGCGACACCTCCACGCGGCAAGCGCGAACGCCACAGAGTACCCGCCGCGCGGCGCCGGACTCCAATCGCCGTCCGGCCAAGGGGGGTCGGCGCTAGGCCGAGTCGAGGTGCCGGTACCCGTACGCGTCGTTGAGCCGGTTGTGGATGTCACGCTGGGCGTCCACGTTGCGGCGGCCGAGCAGCGAGAGCGGTACGACGGTCGAGCGTCCGCCGGTCAGCGCCAGCACGATCGCCGGAGTCCCCCTGACGACACCGGAGTCGACGGACTCCACGTCGTCCCACGAGGCCGAGGTCGTACCGGCGCCGCGGACCAGCGACACCCGGAAACCACGGTCCGACAGGGTGAGGATCCGCGGGGGCCGTAACGTCGCGACCGCGCCGACCACTACGAGCAGGACGGTCAGCGCGGCCAGCACGAGCAGCAGCGGTGAGCTGCCGACGGTGACCACCACCACCACGCACGCCAGCCCCAGCACGACGAGGAGCGAGCCGGCGACGCGCAGCAACACGGCCGGGTCGAGGCGGTAGGAGGTGGGGCCGCGGCCGTCAGGCACAGCGACGGCTCCCTTCGCGAGGTAGGCAGGTCGGGCCGATGGCGGCCCGGCGCTTGGCGCAGGCTCGGCGCTCGGCGGAGGAGGCGGGATTTGAACCCGCGGCTGACATCACTGCCAGCGACCGCTTTCAAGGCGGTTCCGATAGGCCGCTCCGGCACCCCTCCCGGTGACTCCTGGGGAGTCGCCGCCGATTCTTGCACTCGGCGCCATCGCACCGAAACCGGCAGCAGGGCGCACGGGCTCAGACACGGGCCGCCGCCCGCCTGGACCCGTCGGGCCGGGCGTCGAGCAGGTCGCGCCGGCGGTTCGCCAGCGACGGGTTGCGGTCTCGGACCGCGGCGATCGTCTGCAGGTCGACCTCGGCGGTCGCCAGCCCCTCACCGTCGCCCAGGGCGGCCACGGCGACGCCCAGCGGGTCCACGATCATGCTCCGCCCGCTGTACGCCTTGCCGGTCTGGGCGGCCGCCGTGACGTAGACGGTGTTCTCGATCGCCCGAGCACGCAGGAGCGTCACCCAGTGGTCCTCCTTCAGCGGCCCCGAAACCCATGCCGCCGGAACGGCGAGTACGTCAGCGCCGGCGTCGACCAGCGCCCGCGAGAACTCGGGGAAGCGCAGGTCGTAGCACGTCATCAGGCCGACCGCCAGGCCCTCGCAGGACACCACGACGGGTCTCCCCTCGCCGGCCAGCATCCGGTCGGACTCGCGGTAGCCGAAGGAGTCGTAGAGATACGTCTTGCGGTACGTCGCCTGCAGGTCACCGGTGGGACTCAGCGCCACCAGCGTGTTGTACGGCCGCGCGGCGTCGCCCGACCGCTCGAACATCCCGGCGACGATCCACAGCCGGTGGGCGCCGGCCAGCCTGCCGAGCGCCGACACGAAGGGGCCGTCGAGAGCCTGCGCCGCCGCACCGAGGTCGAGGTCCGGCGGCCCGAAGTCGTGCATCGCGGCTTCGGGGAGCACGACGAAGCCCGCGCCCTGGGCCGCCGCCTTCCCGACCAGGCGCGAGATCACCTCGAGGTTCTCGCCCGCGTCGGTACCCGCGGCGAACTGGATCACGGACGTGCGCACGGGCCCAGTCTGCCAGTGCGAGGATCGGAGCATGCAACGCTTCGACGCCGTCGTGCTCGCGGGCGGCGGCGCGAGGCGTCTGGGTGGGCTGGACAAGGCCGCCCTCAGGATCGGGCAGGTCCCGCTGCTCGACCGTGCCCTGGAGGCTGTCGCTGGCGCTAGCCGCATCGTCGTCGTGGGCCCCGAGCGCGCCGTCCCCAGTGGCGTGCTCGTCGTCGGCGACCGGCCTCCAGGCGGCGGGCCGGTGTCCGCGTTGGCGGCCGCGGTCCCGACACTGCGGTCGCCGCTCGTGGTGGTGCTGGCGTGCGACATGCCGTTCGTCACGGCCGCCGTCGTCGAACGGCTGCTGGCGGCATGCGGCCCCCTCGACGCCGACCCGGACCTGGGCCGCGTCGAGGGCGCGCTGCTCGTCGACGGTGACGGCCGCCGGCAGTACCTTGCCGCGGCGTACCGGGTGCCGGCCCTGACCCGAGCCCTCGGCGACGCCGGGCCGCCGCACGGGCAGTCGATGCGTAGTCTGGTACGTCGCTTGACCGTCGCCGAGGTGGCGGCGAATCCTGAGGAGACACTCGACATCGACACCTGGGACGACGCCGAACGTTCCAGAGCCCTGCTGGAGGACCGATGAGCC
This sequence comes from Nocardioidaceae bacterium, assembly GCA_033850875.1. GTDB lineage: Bacteria > Actinomycetota > Actinomycetes > Propionibacteriales > Nocardioidaceae > DASQEH01. The sequence goes on from JAWWPH010000253.1 coordinate 5,590, forward strand.
TGACCGCGTGGAACGAGCAGCTCTGCGATGCCTTGGGTCTCGATCTCGATGTGGAGATCGACGCTGTCCTGGAGCTGGCCAGGGACGCCGCCCATGGGATCGAGCGGCCGGCGGCGCCGCTCACCACGTTCCTGGTGGGGTACGCCGCTGGTCTTCGAGGCGGCTCCGCCGTCGACATCGCGGACTGCATCGACATCGCCACCGAGCTGCTGACGGACCAGTAGCAGCGCCGGCACGACCGCGACGGGCAGCGGGAGCCCCACGTACTGGTGCTCGGGGCTCGGCTACCGTGGCGCCATGCGCGCTGTCATGTGCCGAGAGCCCGGCGGTCCGGAGGTCCTCGAAGTCCGCGACCTTCCCGATCCGCAGCCGAAACCCGGCGAGGTCGTCATCGACGTCGTCGCGTCGGCGGTCAACCGGGCCGACCTCATGCAGCGGGAGGGGAACTACCCTCCCCCGCCGGGCGCCTCGGACATCCTCGGCCTCGAGTGCTCCGGCGTGGTGTCGGCCGTCGGCGACGACGTACAGCGCTGGAAGGCCGGCGACCGGGTCTGCGCCCTCCTGGTGGCGGGCGGGTACGCCGACAAGGTCGCCGTCCCGGCCGGTCAGGTGCTGCCCGTGCCCGACGATCTCGACCTGGTCCAGGCCGCGGCACTCCCTGAGGTCATCACGACCGTGTGGTCGAACGTCTTCATGATCGCGGCCCTCCAGGCCGACGAGCTCCTCCTCGTCCACGGTGGCGGAGGAGGCATCGGCACGATGGCGATCCAGCTGGCGTCGGCGCTCGGCGCGCGGGTCGCAACGACGGTCGGCTCGCCCGAGAAGGCGAAGACCTGCCTGTCCCTGGGGGCCGACCTGGCGATCAACTACAAGGAGCAGGACTTCGTCGACGAGGTGCACCGCCTCGACGAGTCCGGTGCCGACGTCATCCTCGACAACATGGGCGCGTCGTACCTGGGGCGCAACCT
>JAWWPH010000260.1:0-4396 GCA_033850875.1 Nocardioidaceae bacterium
GCCCGCCGGAGAGCTGCCCCGGCTTGCGGTGTGCCAGCTGCTCGGCGTCGACGGCGCCGAGCCAGTGCCTCGCGATCTCCCTGGCGCCTCGCGCTCGCTTCCCGCCACTGCGTGGCCCGAACGCGACGTTGTCGAGCGCGCTCAGATGCGGGAACAACAGCGGGTCCTGCGCCATGAGGACGATGCGGCGCGCGTGGGCAGGCGTCCAGGTGGAGGCGCTACCGGGTCCCACGTCGAAGAGGACGGAGCCGTCGAGCTCGGCACGGCCCGAGTCGGGCCTCAGCAGTCCCGCGAGGATCGCGAGGATGGACGACTTGCCTGCTCCATTGGGGCCCATGATCGCGACCGTCTCGCCCTCGTCGAGGTGGAGCGCGATGTCGAGGTTGCGAGCTGCCAGCCGGGTCTGCAGCTGCAGCGTCATCCGAGCTCCCGCGACCCGCGGGCCAGCCCGATGACGACGACCGCCACCGCCACCAGGACGAACGACAGCGCGACCGCCGCGTCGGGGTTCGTCTCCCGTTGCAGGTAGATCTCCAGCGGAAGGGTGCGGGTCACCCCCTGCAGGCTCCCGGCGAAGGTGATGGTCGCCCCGAACTCGCCCAGCGACCGGGCGAAGGACAAGATCGCCCCTGAAAGGAGCCCCGGCAGCACCAGCGGCAGCGTCACCCGCCACAAGACGGTCGTCGGCCTCGCGCCGAGTGTCGCCGCGACCGCCTCGTACCGGTGCCCCGCCGTCCTGAGCGCGCCCTCGAGGCTGACGACCAGGAACGGCAGCGCCACGAACGCCTGGGCGATGACCACGGCCGTGGTCGAGAACGCGACCTGGATGCCGAGCACGTCCATGGTGTGCCCGAGCAGCCCCTCCCGGCCGAACGTGTACAGCAGGGCGATCCCGCCGACGACTGGCGGCAGCACCAGCGGCAACAAGATGAGCGAGCGCAGCAGTCCCTGACCGCGAAACGACGTGCGTGCCAGCACGAGCGCCATCGGCACCCCGAGGACGATGCAGACGACCGTGCTCGCCGCGGACGTACGCAGGCTCAGCTTCAGGGCGGCCAGAGACGACTCCGACGTGATCAGGGCGCCGAAGTCGCCCCACCGGACTCGCGTCGCCATGGCACCGAGCGGCAGCAGGATGAACACCGCGGCGAGGGCGGCCGGAAGGTAGATCCAACGAGGCAGTCTGGAGGAGCCGGCGAGGGCGCGCATCTCACCGGGTCGGGCGGCGCGTCATGTCCGCTCCTGGGGCTTCTCGATGATGACGGTCGTGGCCTTGACGACCGCCACGGCCACCGACCCGAGCTCGAGGTCGAGCTCGCGCACGGCTTCGCTGGTCATCAAGGAGACGACGCGATAGGGACCACATTGGAGCTCGATCGTGGCGGCGACCTTGTCGGTGACGATGTCGGTGACCAGCCCGACGAACCGGTTCCGCGCCGACCGTTCCACCCGCGACGGGTCGGCGGCGGCTGTCGCGTGGGCGCGGGCGAACGTGGCCAGGTCGTACCCGTCGACGACCATCCGGTTGCTCGAGTCGGTGTGTGCCGCCAGCTGTCCCTGCTCGATCCAGCGCCGTACGGAGTCGTCGCTGACACCGAGGTACGCGGCGGCGTCACGAATCCGGATCTGCGGCATGATGAGCAGCATAACGCCAGGTCATCGGCCCGACACGCCTGGAACAGCCGAACCGGAGGTCTTTCCCGCCTCGTGCTGACCCGGGGGAGGGGATCGGGTGGATCTCGAGCATCACGTAGCGCCGGCCAGCGAACCCCGGGAGCGCACGACGCGGCGACGTGGTTGAGTGCTGACTGCAATCTGGTGGTAGCGGACCCAGTGGGGACCGGCGGCATCGCCGATCGAAGTACCGGCCACCTGGTCAGCGACTCGAAGGCTCCGTCGCGCGCCATTCAGCGCGGGCACTTCGGCGCCGGTCTGCCGAAAGGCAGCCAGCCACACCGGGGCCTGTACCGGGTGAGCGGGCGATGGTCGTCAGTCTCCGTGAACCCCGATGGCACGCTTTCGCTGGTTCTGGGGCGGCCGCACGGCCGCGCACGGAACCTCTGCCCGCTTCTTGCTGGAAACCCGCGCAGCTGACGCGCAGGCGCGAGTCGGCCGGACTTTTGCGCCCGCTCGACGAGACTTTTGCGCCCGCTGGGCCGGACATTTGCGCCCGCTCGGCTGATCCTCAGTGGCGGAAGGCGGCAGGTCCGGAGACGGTGGCGGAACGGCTGTGCTCGTCGAGCTGGGTCACGGCCGTGCGCAGGTCGGTCAGGAGAGCCTCGCCGAGGTCGTGACTGAACCCGTTGCGGCAGACGATCCTCAGCACCGAAAGGTCCTCTCGGTCGGCCGGGAAGGAGTACGCCGGAACCTGCCAGCCGCGTTCGCGCAGGGCACGCGACAGCGCGAACACATCCCATCCGGTGACCTGGTCGCTCGTGGTGAAGGCGAAGACCGGCAGCTCGTCCCCCCGCGAGATCAGCCGGAACTCGGGCATGGACGCGATCTGGTCCGACAGTGACGTGGCGACGTCGCGCGCCGACTGCTGGACGTCGCGGAACCCCTCGTAGCCGAGGCGGAAAAACGTGTAGTACTGGGCGACCACCTCCGCCCCCGGTCGCGAGAAGTTCAGGGCGAAAGTGGGCATGTTGCCGCCGAGATAGTTGACGTTGAAGATCAGCTCCTCCGGCAAGGCGTCCCCATCCCGCCACAGCACCCATCCCACTCCCGGGAACACGAGTCCGTACTTGTGCCCGGACGTGTTGATCGACGCCACCCGTGGAAGGCGGAAGTCCCAGAGCAGGTCCGGGTCGAGGAACGGCGCGATCATGGCGCCGGAGGCGCCGTCGACGTGTACGGGCACATCGGGCCCCCCGCCCGCGGCCAGCTGGTCCAGGGCCTGCGCGATGTCGGCGACGGGCTCGTAGCTTCCGTCGAACGTCGAACCCAGGATCGCCACGACGCCGATGGTGTCGTCGTCGCACTGCGCGACGGCGTGCTCCGCATCGAGGTGGTAGCGCTCGCCGCTCATCGGCACGACGCGGGGCTCCACGTCCCAGTACCGGCAGAACTTCTCCCAGCACACCTGGACGTTCGCACCCATGACCAGGTTCGGGCGCCGCGTCCGGTCGTCGACGCGCGCGGCCCAGCGACGCTTCAGGGCGAGGCCCGCGAGCATGCACGCCTCGCTGGAGCCCGTCGTCGAGCAGCCGGTGGCGTGGTCGGGGTCGGGCGCGTGCCACAGGTCCGCGAGGATCGCCACGCACCGGTGCTCGAGCTCGGCCGTCTGCGGATACTCGTCCTTGTCGATCATGTTCTTGTCGACGCAGTCGTCCATCAGCTGCCTGGCCTGCGGTTCCATCCAGGTCGTGACAAAGGTCGCCAGGTTGAGCCGTGCGCTGCCGTCGAGCAGCAGCTCGTCGTGGATGAGCTGGTAGGCGACGTCGGCCGGTACCGGGGTGCGGGCGAGGCGGTCCTTCGGCGGGCTGAGCCGTTCCCCGAAGGCGGGGTTCGCCTGGGTGACCATGGGGTTGGAGCCCCGGGCCGGTGACGTGGGGGAGTGCGAACCGCGGTGCAGAGCCATACCGACACTATGCGCCTCCCGTCGCCGCGACGGGGCTAACCTGCTCGCGAGGAGGGGGGTGATCTGTCGTGTGCCGACTCTTCGGCCTGCATGCCGGTCGGTCGCCCGTACGGGCCACCTTCTGGCTGCTCGACGCACCGGACAGCCTTTCCGCGCAGAGTCACCGCAACCCCGACGGTGCCGGCATCGGCGTGTTCGGCCCGGACGGCCGCGCGACCCTCGACAAGTCACCCCTCCCGGCGTGGCAGGACGCGCAGTTCGCTCGCGACGCGCACGATCGTCGCGGCACCACGTTCGTCGCGCACGTGCGCTACGCCAGCACGGGGGGACTCACGCCGGCCAACACCCACCCCTTCCTGCAGGACGGGCGGTTGTTCGCCCACAACGGTGTGGTGCAGGGGCTGGGCCGGCTCGACGAGCGGCTCGCCGAGCTGGGTGGCGGCGATCTCGTCATCGGCGACACCGACAGCGAGCGCGTCTTCGCGCTGGTCACGTTGGAGTGTCGACGGCGAGGCGACGTCACCGGTGGTCTGGTCGCAGCGGTCGAGTGGATCAGTGACAACCTCCCGCTGTATGCCCTCAACGTCGTACTGAGCACCGCGACCGAGCTCTGGGCGCTGCGGTACCCCGCGACTCACGAGCTGTACGTGCTGGAGCGGCAGGCAGGCGGACCGGCCGGCCGTCGGGAGCTCGAGGCCCGGAGCAGCCGCATCAGCGCCCACTCCGACGAGCTGGCGAGCTCCCCGGCCGTGGTCGTCGCCAGCGAGCCGATGGACGACGACCCGGGTTGGCGTCTGCTGGAGAGCGGCGAGCTGG
>JAWWPH010000269.1:0-3495 GCA_033850875.1 Nocardioidaceae bacterium
ACAGGGGCGCGGATTCGAAGCGTCTGCCTCGTTGAGCAGTGCTGGACACCAACTAACCATACGGGGAGTACGTCATGTCAGAACGAGCCACCTTGCGGGGCTCCCGCCTAGGCGGGACCAGCTTCGAGGACGAGAGCGGTATCGAGTTCGCGCCGCGTCAGCGCGTTGTCTACGACTGCGCGCAGGGCCACGAGTTCGAGATCCCGATGGCGGCCGAGGCTGACATCCCCTTCACCTGGGAGTGCCCACGCTGCGGCGCCGAGTCGCGTCAGCGCGACGGCAGCGAGCCCGAGCTGAAGGCCGAGAAGCCCGCTCGCACCCACTGGGACATGCTGCTGGAGCGTCGGTCCATCACCGAGCTGGAGGACATCTTGTCCGAGCGGCTGGAGCTGCTGCGTGCCGGGGCCATCGGCCCGGCGCACCTGCACCGGTCCCGGACCTCGAGCGCAAAGGCCAAGAAGTCGGCCTGACCGACATCGCGCGGCACGTTGGAGGCGTCACCTTACGGGTGGCGCCTCCTTCGTCTGTGTACTTCAGACGTCGGCCTGCCCCAGGTATGTCCCCCGGCCGCGTCCGCGCAGCCCGCCGCCTCCGACGAGCGAGCGTGCGCTCACACCGACCCGCCGTTCTTGCCCCGGTAGATCGTGAACACACCGCCTCGCGAGGGCGTGTACCCGCGCCGGGCGCGTGAGGCGAGGCGTCTCGCGGCTACCCACAACAGCACGCGACGCGCGATCGGGCGAGTGAACGGAAGCACGAAGAAGAACCCGAAGACGTCGCTCACGAAGCCCGGTGTCAGCAGCAGGGTGCCCCCGACGAGGACCAGCGCGGCGTCGGCAAGCTCGCGACCCGGGAGCTGACCGCTGGACAGCGTCTGCGTCAGCGCCCGCCACGCCCGTCGGCCCTCGTGCTTGACCAGCCACGCACCGAGCAGGGACTCCACGACGAGCAGCACGATCGTGGGCACCGCGCCGATCGCCTGCCCCACCTGGATGATGACGTAGATCTCGACGATCGGCAGGGCGACGAACACCCCGATCAGCACCATCAGCGGCATGTCAGGACTCCTCCACCTTCACTGCGGCCCGCCGGCGGCCGCCGACCAGACCCCTCAGCTGGTCGAGCCGGTGGTGCACGCCCCACACGCTCACGCGCACGAGCGCCTCACGGACGATGTCACCGCTCATCTTGGAGTAGCCGTGCTCGCGCTCCACGAACGTGATCGGCACCTCCACGACGACGAAGCCCGCCTCGACCGCTCGCCGGGCGAGGTCGACCTGGAAGCAGTAGCCCTGCGACGCCACCGAGCTCAGCTCGAGACCCTCGAGGGTCGTCCGCCGGAAGACGCGGAAGCCACCGGTGGCGTCGCGCAGAGGCAGCCCCAGCGCCACCCGGACGTAGGTGTTGCCGCCCCGGGAGAGCAGCTGGCGCCGCCACGGCCAGTTCACGACCCGTCCCCCAGGCACCCACCGGGCACCGAACACCAGGTCTGCGTCGGGCAGCGCGTCGAGGAGGCGCGGGAGCTGCTCTGGGAGATGCGAGCCGTCGGCGTCCATCTCGACAAGGATGTCGAAGCCGTGCTCCAGCCCCCAGGCGAACCCGGCCAGGTACGCCGCTCCCAGCCCACGCTTGCCGCTTCGGTGCAGGACATGCACCCGCTCGTCGTGGTGGGCGACCTTGTCGGCCAGGTCCCCTGTGCCGTCGGGTGACGCGTCGTCGACGACCAGGACGTCGAACCCCGGCACGGAGGCGCGTACGCGGTCCAGCACGAGCTCGATGTTCTCGGCCTCGTCGTAGGTCGGGATCACCACCAACCCGCGTTCGCCGCTCATGGCGCCATCTTGCCGTCTGAGCGACGCCGGACCAAGTACGCCGACGCCGCCGCGAGCAGCCCGAGCACCGACAGCCCGATCTTGAGCTGCCCACCGAACCGGATGCCCGGGGTGAGGCCGTCGGCAAGCGCGACCCGCTCGTCGAGGACCTTCCGGATCCGCTCGCGGGCCGTGGCGAGAACGGTCCCGTCGGGCGAGATGATGCCGCTGATGCCGTCCGTGGCGGCGATCACCACGGTCCGGCCGGTCTCGATCGCCCGGTACCGCGAGATCGCGAACTGCTGCTCGAGCTGCCCGGTGCCGGTATAGGTCGCGTTGTTGGTCTGCACCACGAGGAGCCGCCCGCCGTCGGACATCTCGTCGCGGATCAGCTCGTCGTACGCGACCTCGAAGCACGTCACATCCGCAACGAGAGCCGGTCCGAGCCGAAGGACCCCGTCCTTGGTTCCGGGAGCGAAGTCGACCGGGATCTGCTGGAGCCGCTTGATGAACTTCGTGAGCAGTGAACGCATCGGTATGTACTCGCCGAAGGGCACGAGGTGGCGTTTGATGTACTCCTCCCCCGGGCCGGTCGCCGGGTCCCACACGATCCCCATGTTGAGGTCGTGGTGACCGTCAGGGGCCGCGACCACCGCTCCCACGAGGGTCGGCACTCCGATGGCGGACACCGCACCCTGGATCTGGTCGTACGCGGAGCGGTCCCTGAACGGGTCGATGTCGGTGGAGTTCTCGGGCCAGATCACCACGTCGGGGCGCGGCCGAGTCCCCTTCCCGACCTGTCGGGCGAAGTCGAGCGTCGCCTGTGCGTGGTTGTCGAGTACGGCCCGCCGCTCAGCGAACGGGTCCATCCCCTGCCCTGGCACGTTCCCCTGCACCGCAGCCACCACCAGGTGCCCGGCCGGGCCGTCGACACCAACGGGCAGCGCCGCACTGCCCACGGCGAGGCCGACCGCGACGGCCACCTGCAGAGCCGAGACCACGGGCCGGCGCCGCCGCAGGGCCACGTCGACCAGCAGGGCGACGCCGAGCACCACCACGAACGCCACCAGTGCGGTACCGCCGAGCCGGCCGTACCGCACGAGTGGCGTCGGGACGAGCCCGAACGCGAGGTTGCCCCAGGGCAGCCCTCCCCAGGGGATCGTCGAGCGCAGCTGCTCCGCGCCGACCCAGGTGAGCGCGTACCCGACCGGCCACCAGCGCAGCGACCGCATCCACGCCCAGGTGACTCCCATCAGGCCGTAGAAGCTGGCCTCGAGCAATCCCAGCGCGATCCAGGCGTCCGGGCCGATCACCGTGACCCAGCGCACGAGCGGCAGCATGAAGCCGAGCCCGAAGACGAGGCCCTGCCCGAACCCGCCCCTCCCCCGGCAGCCTCCGACCGTGAGCATCAACCCCGCCAGCCCGAGGGGCATCAGCACCACGACGTCGTACGGCGGGAACGCCAGCGCCACGAGAACGCCCGACACCGCGGAGGCGACCGTCCGCAGAACCAGGACGGTCCGAGGCGCGCGGGGCATGCGGGGAGACTACCTTCGCGTACCGCGTAAAGAGCCTGGTCGCCTTCGGACCGACCGGCGACTCACTGGCAGTAAGTCATACCGTCCGTTGTCTACTGGCGACCAGGCTCTTTTCGCGTCCACCTCACACGACCCGGACCGGTCTC
>JAWWPH010000279.1:0-6711 GCA_033850875.1 Nocardioidaceae bacterium
GGCCTTCGCTGACCGAGGCGGCCAGCCGGCTCTCCTTCGACCCGGCGACGAGGTGGTCGACCAGTACGCCGACGCGACGCTCCGGCCACGGACCGAAGTCCGCCAGGTACCCGGCGAGGTGATCCACTCCTTCGAGCAGCTCGACCACGACGCCCTCGACCCGCAGGTCGTCGCCCCACACCTTCTCGACAAGCTCCGCGTCATGGCGGCCCTCGACGAAGATCCGGCTGGCCCGGGCGACGCGCGCGGTGACGTCGGGTACCACCACGGACCCCGAGGCTGTCCGGGTGCTGCGAGCCGGTGCGGCTCGAGCCGGTGCGGTCAGCCGTACGGGCGCACCCTCCAGCAGGAACCCCGGGCCCAACGGGAACGTACGGCGTCGCCCCCGCCGGTCCTCGAGCTCCACCGTGTCGAGGTCGCGGTCGACTCTCACGATCTCGCCGCACCAGTCGGTCATGACCTCCTCGACCACGAGACCACGCTCGGCGATGACCGCGGGCAGCGCGCGCCTGGCCGGCGATGCCTGACTCGCGAGGACGTCGGGGCCGTACCGGTCGTGAGCCACGCGCGTGACCGTACCGGCTGCGGCGCCCGGGTTCGCGCTGCAACGCCGCCATGCCCCGCCTCGCGAGCTCGAGGACCGCTACGACGATGTCAGCTGGGCGTACCCACGGCGAACGGCGCCCTCGATGGTCGCCTGTGCGAACGGCCAGCCGTCGCCCCCGGCGGCCACCGCCTGGTCGACCCCCACTCCTTGCGCGTGCAGCCCCCTGATCAGGTTGGAGACGTCGGCGATCTCGGCCCGCTGTGCCTGCACGAAGGCCCGGTCGACGGGAGCGCCGTGCCCGGGCACGATCACGGTCCGGTCGGTGAGGAGACCTACGACGAGGTCGAGCGATGCCGCCCAGTCGAGGGGGAAGCTGTCGGAGCCGAACGACGGCGGTCCCGACTCCTCCAGCAGGTCGCCACCGAAGAGCACGTCGGCATCCGCGACACGCGCGACGATGTCACCGTCGGTGTGGCCCGGCCCCGGATGCATCAGCTCGATCAGCCGGTCGCCGAGGTCGATCGTGCGCACCGACGAGAAGACGACATCCGGCGGCCGCAGCGGCGTACCGAGCACGCCGTCGAGGACCTCGGCCGTGATCGCCGGCTGGTCGGGGTCGGGCTCCATGTCGGCCTCGATCTGCCGCCTGATGTCGGCGGCGTGCTCGGAGAAGGCCCTGGCCGCGTTCTCGTGCGCGTGGATGGTGGCGTCTGCCATCGATGCGTTCCCGAACGTGTGGTCGAAGTGGACGTGCGTGTTGACGACCCATCGGACCGCGGAGCCGGGGCTGAGGCGGCGTACGTCGTCGAGCACCTCCTGGCCCTGGCCGGCGGAGGCCCGGGTGTCGATCACGACGAGGCCGTCGGAGCCGACGACGAGTCCGACGTTCACGTCCCACTGTGGGTACCGGGCCACGAAACAGCGCTCACCCACCTCGACGAACCCTTTGCCGTACGCGACGCTCATCACCGCAGGGTACTTGCGCCGCCGAGTCGGGTCGCGTGACCTTACTGGGGTGGACGCGCCTAGTAGAGTTGGCACTCAGGCGATTTGAGTGCCAGCGAGGGTGTTTCCCGGCCCGGGCTGAGCAGCGAGGAGGCGAGCGTGCTTGATGATCGCAAGCTCGACGTGCTTCGGGCGATCGTTGAGGACTACGTCAGCACGCGCGAGCCGGTCGGTTCGAAGGTACTGGTCGAGCGGCACCAGCTCGGCGTCTCGCCGGCGACGGTACGCAACGACATGGCCGTCCTCGAGGAAGAGGGCTTCATCACCCAGCCGCACACGAGTGCTGGGCGGATCCCGACCGACAAGGGCTACCGGCTGTTCGTCGACAAGCTGACGAGCATCAAGACGCTCACACCGCCGGAGAAGAGGGCGATCGCCACCTTCCTGGAAGGCGCTGTCGACCTCGACGACGTCGTCCACCGCAGCGTGCGACTGCTCGCCCAGCTGACCCAGCAGGTCGCGATCGTCCAGTACCCGACCCTGTCCCGCTCCACGGTCCGCCATGTCGAGGTCGTCTTGATGACGAGCACCCGGCTGCTGCTCGTGCTGATCACGAGCACCGGACGCGTCGAGCAACGTGTCGTCGAGCTCCGGGAGCCGCTCGGCGACGACGTGATCGGCGAGCTGCGAGCGCACCTGAACACGGCTGTGGTCGGCCAGCGGCTGCCCGAGGCCGCGTCGAGGGTCGCGTCCCTGCCCGACAAGTTCCACAAGGACGACAAGGCCGTCGTCGCGCAGATCCTCGCTGTGCTCGCCGACGCCGTCGCCGACGACCGTAACGACGAGAAGGTCGCGATCGGCGGTACGGCCAACCTGGTCCGCTTCGGCGAGGACTTCGACCTCTCGATCAAGCCGCTGCTCGAGGCGCTCGAGGAGCACGTGGTCCTGCTCAAGCTGCTGGGCGAGGCCTCCAGCCCGAGCCTGGTCACGGTGCGCATCGGCCACGAGGTGCCGCACGAGACGTTGGCCACGACGTCCGTCGTCGCGACCGGCTACGGTCCCGGTGACAGGGCGGTGGCGACTCTCGGCGTCCTCGGCCCGACACGGATGGACTACCCGGCCTCGATGGCGGCTGTACACGCGGTGGCCCGCTACGTGAGCCAGATCCTGTCCGACGGATGACCTCCAACCACTGAATGACGGAGCATGACCTCAGATCTCTATGAAGTGCTCGGTGTGTCGCGCGATGCGAGCCCGGAGCAGATCAAGAAGGCGTACCGCACGCTGGCGCGCCAGCTGCACCCTGACGTGAACCCGGACGAGGCCACGCAGGAGCGGTTCAAGGAGGTCACCCGCGCGTACGACGTGCTGAGTGACCCGCAGAAGCGCCAGATGTACGACCTCGGTGGCGACCCGCTGTCGGCGGCCGGAGCAGCCGGTTTCGGCCAGGGGTTCTCGTTCACCGACATCATGGACGCGTTCTTCGGGCAGAACGCCGGGCAGCGCGGGCCGCGGCCGCGGGTGCGGCGCGGTCAGGACGCGCTGATCCGCATCTCGCTGGAGCTCGGCGAAGCCGCGTTCGGCGTCACCAAGGAGCTGAAGGTCGACACCGCGGTCGTCTGCAGCCTGTGCGCCGGCGCCGGCACCGCACCGGGTACGAGCCTGGCCACCTGCCGCACGTGCGGCGGGCAGGGCGAGATCAGCCACGTGCAGCGCTCGTTCCTGGGCGAGGTACGCACGATGCGCCCCTGCCCGACGTGTCGTGGGTTCGGCAGCGTCATCCCCGACCCGTGCAGTGAGTGCGCCGGCGAGGGACGCGTGCGAGCCCGTCGTGCCATCTCCGTCAACGTCCCCGCCGGGGTCGACACCGGCAACCGCATCCAGCTCTCGGGTGAGGGCGAGGTCGGACCCGGCGGCGGGCCGGCCGGCGACCTGTACGTGGAGATCGAGGTCGAACACCACCCCGTCTTCGAGCGCGACGGCGACGACCTTCGCTGTACGCTCACGGTCCCGATGACCGCCGCGGCGCTCGGTACCAGCGTCGAGCTGCCGACCCTCGAGGCCGACATCAGCGCGGTGTCCGTGGAGGTCGAGCGTACGGCCACCCTCGACATCCGGCCGGGAACCCAGTCGGGCGAGCAGCTCGTGCTCCGCGGCCGGGGCGTGCCCCGGCTGAGGGGGACCGGACGCGGTGACGTCGTCGCCACGGTGATCGTCGAGACCCCGACCCGGCTCGACTCCGCCCAGACCGAGCTGCTGGAGCAGCTGGCGGTCCTCCGCGGCGAGGAGAGCCCGTCCGGGGCCGTCGACAGCCGCCCGCGCGGGGTCTTCGGACGTTTCCGAGAGGCGTTCGGCGGTCGCTGAGCGCTGACGAGCCCGTGCGATGACCCTTCCGGTGTTCGTTGTCGGCGCCGAGGCGCTCCGGGCCGACACGGTCGAGCTGTCCGGGGACGAGGGGCGGCATGCGGTGGTGGTCAAGCGCATCCGGCCCGGCGAGCACGTCATGCTGACCGACACGCTCGGCTCGGGCGCGCACTGCGTGGTCCGATCGGTCTCGAAGGCCTCGCTCGTTGCGGACGTCCTGGAGCGGCGGGAGGAGATACGCGCGCAGCCGCGCCTCGTCGTCGTCCAGGCGATACCCAAGGGTGACCACGCCGAGCGCGCCGTCGACCTGCTGACCGAGGTCGGCGTCGACGAGATCGTCCCATGGGCGTCGAGCCGAACCATCGTCAGCTGGAATGGGGAGCGCGGGGACAAAGCGCTGGCCAGGTGGCGCGCGACCGCCCGTGCCGCGTCCAAGCAGTCGCGGCGCCTGCGGTTCAGTGTCGTCGCGCCGCTGCACACGACGGAGCAGGTCGTGGCGCGCGTACAGGACGCGGCCCTCGCGCTCGTGCTCCACGAGACCGCCGACACGTCACTGACGGCCCACGACACTCCGGTCGAGGGGGAGGTAGTGGTGGTGGTCGGCCCCGAGGGGGGCCTGACCGACGCCGAGCTGACCGCGTTCGCCACCGCCGGGGCTCGGGTGGCCCGGCTCGGTCCGACGGTGCTGCGCAGCTCGACCGCCGGTGCCGTGGCGGCCGCGGTGCTCTCCAGCCGCACCTCCCGCTGGACCTAGCGTCGCCCCTCCCCGCCGAGGGGTCGATCGGCTACTTGACGGTGAAGACCTTGTCGTCGTCGTCGTCGACCAGGTCGGCGCGCCCACTCGTCGCACTGGGCTCGAAGGCGCGGAAGGTGTACGTGCCGGCCGCGAGCCGACCCAGCCGCACCGGGACCGACGTCCACGTGCCCTGACTCGCCGTCACGTACCCGCCGGCGACTTTCGTGCCTGCGTCGTCGAGCAACTGCCACCCGACGTTGCCCTCGAACGTGTTCCCGGACACCCTGACCGTCACCGGGTCGGGCAGCACCTCACCGTTGACCACGTTGTCGATGCTGACCGGCGCCCGCAGGCTCGACCACGGCCGGGCACGGGTCGATGCGCTCGTGTACAGGACGAGGCTGAGCGGGTGCCCGTTGTACGTGAACCGTGCCTTGCCGTGGATGCCGGCCGTCTCCAGCAGAGCCTGGACGGCGACCGTACGACTGGGGTCGAACGGCACGGGCAGCGGCTTCGTCCCCAGGTCGGCGGTGCCCTCGAGCGCGATCGTCGTGACCCCGTGCGAGGTCGCGATCGACGCCACGTCGACGTGCTTCGTCGGCCACCCGGTCCGGTAGTCGGGGTCGCGCGGTGACGCCGTCAGGAACTCGTGGACGGCGGCGACTTCGGCTGCCTGCGAGCTCTCGACCGTACGGCTCTCCGTGTACAGGTACGGCGGCAGCAGCGGGTTGCTTCGGCGCGGGCCGACGTAGTGCACCGTGACCTGTACCCGCGCCGACGGGCTGGGAGTGGGCGGCGTCGACTGCTTGACAGCGGTGCTCGGCGTACCGGTGCCTCCGGGCTTGCCGGCCAGCGGACTCCCACCCGGGGTCCCGGACGAGCTGAGCAGTACCACGGCGGTCACCACAGCAGCGGTGGCGACCGCAGCGCCGCCCGTGACGAGCATCCAGCGCGAGCCCCCGCGTCGGCGCGCTCGACCCGCGGTACGCCGTTGAATCGCCTCCAAGCCCCCCGCCGACGGCTCGACGCGTGCCGCCTCCTCGACCAGTGCCAAGGCAAGGCGCCGCGCGGTTGGGTCGTCGTCGTACTCGGTCATGAGATGTCCTCGAAAGCCGCTCGCAGGGAGTGCAGGCCGCGCGACGCGTGACTCTTGACCGTGCCGTCGCTGATCCCCAGCACGCTCGCGATGTCGTGCTCGGTCAGGTCGGAGTAGTACCGCAGCACGAGGACCTCGCGCTGCCGCTGCGGCAACGCGTCCAGCGCCCGCATCATCTCGGCCCGGGACTCTCCGGCCAGCGCGCCCTGCTCGGCACTCGCTGCCGCTCGGTGTACGTCCCCCGCGCTCCTCTCGCTGAGCAGGTGCCGGTCGCCCACGTCGTGGTGGCGGTGAGCCGAGCGTGCCGCGTTGACGACCGACCGCCGCAGGTACCCCAGGGCCTTCTCTGGCTCGCGCAGTCGCCCCCACCGGGCGTGCATGGCCACGAACGCGTCCTGCACGATCTCCTCGGCCTCACCGCTGTGGCGTACGAGCAGCGCTGCGAGCCGGACCAACGAGGCGTAGTGCGCGGAGTACAGCACGGTCACGGCGTCGTCCGCCTCCCACCGCTGCGCAGGCGCCATGGCCGTCCCCCTCCTGGCGGGAGCCACCGGTAGCGTGGTCATGCCTCAGACACGCTCAGCCCGGGCCAGAGGTTTACATGATCGCCCACGCGAGGCGCCACGGGCGTACCCGACACCGGCCGACGAGGGAAACGGAGACCGCTGATGACCCCCCAGGACTGCCTGTTCTGCGCCATCCTCGCCGGTGACGTCCCCGCCGACCGCGTGGCCGAGACCGATCTGGCGCTGGCCTTCCGTGACATCACGCCACAGGCCCCGACCCACGTGCTGGTAATCCCGAAGGTGCACGCGCCGACGCTGCCGGAGCTTGCCGTCGAGCATCCGGACCACGCCATCGGGGTCCTTACTCTGGCGCGGCAGGCCGCCGAGCAGGAGGGCGTCGGCGACGGGTACCGGCTCGTCTGCAACAACGGTGCGGCGGCCCAGCAGACGGTGTTCCACGCCCACGTCCACGTACTCGGTGGCCGCGAGTTCCACTGGCCGCCCGGCTGAACCGGCT
>JAWWPH010000288.1:0-4457 GCA_033850875.1 Nocardioidaceae bacterium
CAGCACTCGAAGTCCAGGGCCCCGCGCTTGGCAAGGGTGAACGTTGGCGCCAGCCCAATCATGAAGGTTTTCTGCGAGTCGATGGCGGCCCACTCGGTGACGCCGCCGGGACCGACGAGGAGGTCCAAGACATCGCCTTCCTGCGTTGTGAAGGCGCGCATCCGCGACCCCAAGGCGTGGCGGACCCGGCGCGCCGACATGCCGACGCGAACACCCCGCGGGCCGATGATCACGCGGCGAGAGGTGTCCATCCGCTCGACCCGGCGACTGCGCGTCCGAATGCTGTTGTCCATCCCGACCGGTCCGCGGTAAGCCACGTAGCGGAACCCACAGGCGGCCTCGACGGTCCCGCCCAGCTTCGTGGCGGCGTGAGCCATGGTTTCGCCAGGGCGCACGCCGCGGTACCCCTTCCAGGTGATGTGCGTGTGCACCGGGGGTGCCACCCAAGCCTGCGACGCAGGTGTGGACGGGGTGTCGGCGCCGGCAGGCCCCGAGGCGCCGAGCATGCCGATGGTGAGCGCGAGCACGCAGACTGCCGGTCGAAGCATGGTGTGCCTCATCGTGAACTCCCCTGGTCGGTGGTGCTGGACGGTTCGTCGTACGGCCGCGGCCCGGATCCCGGCGGCGGATGGGAAACAGGACCTGCAGGTGGTGCCGGCCCACTCGGGTACCCACTGGCGACAGGAACCGTGGGAGGAGTGGTCCAGCCCGGTCGCACAGGCGACGCCGGCCAGGAGACGGAGCCGTGATGCATCCCCGTGTCGGTGTCACCGGGTCGCCTGGAGGCGGTGCTCGTGCCGATCAGCAGAGCGAGACCCAGTGTGAGCAGCATCAGCTCGGCAGGGATACGCCGATCCGACGGGGCTCCGAGGCAAGCGTCCGCGTCCTGCTGCCGCACCAGGATCTCGAGCAGGTCGTTGGCCTTCCAGCCGTTGCTCACCTGCTGCTGGTACACGTTGGTGTCGTTCGCTGCGTTGGTCCGGCCATCGGCCACGGCGGCGGAGAGCTCAGCAGAAAAGTGCACCGGCTGGGTGAGGTGCGGTTTCATCGAGAACCAGACGGTGACCACGGCGACGGCGAGCAGAGCAGCGCCGACCCGGCGTACCAGGGTGAGGTCCACGATGTCGTCCCCGCTGACGTCGAGAGGCGGATTCGCCCGCCTTGGTGACACAACGTTACGACTGGTGCACCCCTCTGTATGAGGAATGCCGAACCTCCCTGCCGTCCCGGTCGCTCGGGTGCCCGAGCGCGTCCAAGCGCAAGCGCTCGAAGGCGGGTGCCATCAGCTCGTCGGTCGTCGGGCGTAGCGTCACGGGCATGACATCGGAACCTCTCGGTTCGAGCGTCGCCGCCTGGGAGCATCACGGGGCCCGGCAGGGCTTCGAGGTCGTCTTCTTCGGCTCCGACGGCTCGGGCTCGCTGAGCGGATGCACCACAGCGGTCGAGGCGGGCGAGGCGTTCGCCGTCGAGTACGAGATCGTGCTCGACGCCCGCTCGTGCACCCGCTCGGCGCGCGTGGTGTGCAGGTCCTCGACCGGGAGGAGTGTCGTGAGCATCGCGGCGGACGGTCGTGGCCACTGGACGATCAACGGGACCGCAGCGCCCCACCTCGACGGCTGCCTCGACGTCGACCTGGAGTCGTCGGCGCTGACGAACGCGTTTCCTGTGCGCCGGCTCCGCTTGTCCCCCGGTGAGCAGGCTGACGCGCCGGCCGCGTACGTCCGTGCGCTGGACGCCGAGGTCGAGCGCCTGGAGCAGCGCTACCGTCGCCTCGACGACGCGGCAGGGCGGAGCCGCTACGACTACTGCGCGCCTGCATTCGACTTCCGCTGTGATCTCGTCTACGACGGCTCCGGGCTCGTCATCGACTACCCGGGCATCGCCAGGCGCGCGCGTTGAGCACCGCGCCTCACCAGCCGCGCGTGAACTGGTGACGCGCCACGATCTGCGGCCGTCACCGGCCCTGCGGCGCGACGGAGGAAGCCTTCACACCGGTCCGGGCGGAGGCTAACACCCTTACGCCCGGGGTCCCCGGCGGCCATGATGACCAGATGATGCCCCGACCACAGGGCCGCGTCGAGCTCGCCTCGGCAGGCCTCTGGGTGAGTACGGCCGCGCTCGGGCTCGCCGGCGTGGTCCTCACCGTTGTCGCGTGGCGGGACCTGGCCCTGAGCGACTCGTACCCCAACCTCGCGAGCGCCTTCGCTGCCGTGCTCTACGCGAGCCTCGGCGCCACCATCGTGCTCCGGGTCCGCAGTCGGATGGGCTGGATCCTGCTCGGTGTCGGGCTCCTGCTCGCTCTGCTCAACGTGACCTCCGACTACGCGATCCTGGGCATCGAGACCTATCCCGGCAGCCTCCCGATACCGAAGCTCATCGGTGCCCTTTCAGAGTGGATCTTCGTACCGATCTCCCTGGGCGTGGCCTATCTACTGCTGCTGTTCCCGACCGGAACACTCCCGTCACCGCGATGGCGGCCCTTCGCCGTGGCCGGGGCGGTGGTCGCCCCTCTCGTGTTCGTCGCGTACGTGGTCTCGCCGAGAACGGTCGCCCTGCCCGCGCCCGGCGGCGTATCGCTCCACTTCCCGAACCCCCTGGCGATCGGGTCCCTCAACCCCGTCGTCGCCGGAATCGGCAGCCTCTCCGGCATCACGGTTCTGTACATCGGACTGCTCATGATGGCGGTCGTCGCGGCCGTCGTCCGCTTCCGCGCCGGAGGCCAGGAGCTCCGCCTGCAAATCAAATGGGTGGCGTTTGCAGCGATCGCCGGAGTCTTGTTCCAGGTAGTCGGATCCCTGGCAACCGTGCAGTGCGGCTGTCAGTCGTCGCCAGTCGGCGTCACCGCACTTCTCGCCGAGGCCGCGGTGGCGCTCATCGGCGTACCGGTCGCGATCACCATTGCCATCCTCAAGCACCGCCTCTTCGACATCGACCTCATCATCAACCGCACCGTCGTGTACGGGCTGCTGGCGTCGGCGGTCACGGCCGTGTACCTCACGCTCGTGGTCGGGATCGGCACGCTCGCCGGCTACGGGGTCGGCAACCCGCTGCTGACGACCGTGGCCGCGGTCGCGATCGCACTGCTGTTCCAGCCGCTGCGCAGCCAGGCGCAGCGGGCGGCCAACCGGCTGGTGTACGGGGACCGCGCGACGCCGTACCAGGTGCTGTCCGACTTCGCCGAGAGCCTGGCCGGCACCGTCGCCGTCGACGACATCCTGGGGCGCATGGCGTCGGTACTGGCCGACGGCACCGGGGCGAGTCGCGTCGACGTGTGGATCCGCATCGGGCCGCAGCTGCGACCGGCGGCCACCTGGCCCCGCGACGCTGCCCCACCCGCACCCGTCCACATCGGCGCGGCGGACGCATTGCCTGCCCTGCCCGATGCCACCCGGGCCGTCGCCGGCCGGCACGGCGACGAGCTGCTGGGCGCCCTTACGCTGGAGAAGCCGCGGACCGAACCACTCTCCGTACCGGAGGACAGTCTCCTGCAGCACCTGGCGTCGCAGGCCGGCCTGGTGCTGCGCAACGTCCGGCTCACCGCCGAGCTCCGGGGCACGATCGAGGAGCTCCGGGCGTCGCGACGCCGGCTCGTCCAGGCCGAGGACGTCGAGAGACGCAAGATCGAGCGGAACCTCCACGACGGAGCCCAGCAGCAGCTCGTCGCGCTGAAGGTGCACCTGGGCCTGCTGGAGGCCGTCGCCGATGACGCCGAGCAGGTGAAGGCACTGACGAGCAGGCTCCGCGACGCCGCCCAGGAGGCCCTGGAAGACCTCCGGGACCTGGCGCGCGGCATCTACCCGCCGCTTCTCGCCGAGCGCGGACTCGTCGACGCGCTGCGAGGACAGGCGCGGCGGCTGGCTACGAAGACGACCGTGGAGGACGGTGGGCTCGGCCGGTACGCCCGCGAGGTGGAGGCGGCCGTGTACTTCTGCGTACTCGAGGCCCTGCAGAACGTCAGCAAGTACGCCGCCGCGACCACGACGACGGTGCGGCTCTCCGAGTCCGCCGGCGAACTCGTGTTCGAGGTGCAAGACGACGGGATCGGGTTCGAGCCCGACGAGGCGCGCTACGGCACCGGCCTGCACGGTATGGCCGACCGCCTCGATGCGCTCGGCGGCAGCCTCGAGATCACGAGCGAACCCAGGCGTGGCACCGTCGTGCGCGGTGCCGTCCCGCTGGTGATCGCCGACGCGCAGTCCGCACCGGCTGCTGGGGGTGCACCGGCCGAGACCGTCGCTGTACCTCACGCCGGGCCGTAAGCGTCCCGAGCTCCTGTCAGCGGGACCGACGCCCGCTGCGCGCCCGCAGGTAGTCGGCCACCACGTACTCACCGAGCCGGCCCAGCTCCGGCGTGAAGACGCGCCCCCCGTTCCGGCGGGCGACCGCGTCGACGAACCGGACCAGCCCCGGGTCCTCGCCGAGCATGAAGAAGTTGAGCGTGGCCCCGTACCGCGTCA
>JAWWPH010000307.1:0-7805 GCA_033850875.1 Nocardioidaceae bacterium
GGCCGACGTGGCCCCAGTCGTCGTTCTCGTCGCGGAACGCCAGCACCACGTCGTACGTCAGGACCAGGGAGACGAGGACCGCGGCGTACCAGAAGTAGCGGTGGATGTTCTGCAGGATGAGCGGGAAGCGCGTCTCGCCGGAGTACCCGCCGTGCGGCTCGGCCACGGCGCAGGCGGGCGGTGATAGCCAGAACGCCCGGTAGTACGCCTTGCGGTAGTAGTAGCACGTGGCGCGGAAGCCCAGCGGGAAGATCAAGATGATGAGCGCGGGGGAGAGTTGGAACCAGGAGAACGGCTGACCGAAGTCCGACGAGCCGGAGACGCAGTCGTTCGTGAGGCACGGCGAGTAGAACGGCGAGATGTACGGGGCGGAGTAGTAGTTCGAGCCGGCGAACGCCCGCCAGGTCGCGTAGATCACGAATGCCGTGAACACCACGAACGTCGCGAGCGGCGGGAGCCACCAGCGGTCCTGCCTGAGCGTCTTGGCTTCGACTCTGGCCCGCCCTGGCCCGAGGACACCGGTCGGCGTCACCCGAGCCTCCTACCGTGCATGTCGAACGAGCGCTCCGAAGCCCCCGCCGGTCCCCACCAGCGCGTCCTCAACAATCATCAACCCTTCATGGACAAGACACTTCACAGATCGCGGAAGTATGGGCACAGGATATCCGGTGCCGTGCGGACGCCACGCGACGGCTCCGCTCTCAGACACCCACCCCCTCGCTCAGCCGGATCCACCGGTAGCCCCAGCCGGTGAGCTCCAGACCTTTGAGTGTCGTGGCCGGCGGCCGGTACGCGCTGTCGCTGAACACCTCCGACGGCCTGCCCGCCACACCGGCGAGCCGGCCGATGTCGAACTGGACCGGCGTGTCGTCGAGGTTGTGGAGCAGCAGGATCGACCCTTCGGGCGCATCGAACCGGTGCGCGACCACGCCCGCGGGCAGTGGTACGTCGATGACCGTGCACGTGCCGACGCCGATCTCCGGGCACTCGCGCAGGACCCGGACCAGCCGCTCGAACCAGCTGAGCAGCGACCCCGGGTCGACCTGCTGCGAGCGCACGTTGACCGTCTTGAAGCCGGCCTTGCCCCGGGTGACCACCGGCCGTACGAGGTCTTCGGGTGCTGCCGTCGAGAAGCCGGCGTTGGGACGGTCCTGCCACTGCATCGGCGTACGGATCGCATCGCGCCCGGGCAGTGTCAAGTCCTCCGACATCCCGATCTCCTCGCCGTAGCGCAGCACTGGCGTGCCGGGCATCGTGAACTGCAGCGAGTACGCGAGCTCGATGTGCCGCCGGTCGTGCTTGAGCATCGGCGCCAGGCGGCGCCGGACACCTCGGGAGTAGATGACCATGTCGGGCTTGGGCGCGAACACCTTGGTCACCTCGGAGCGCTGGTCTGTGGTGAGCCGGCTGAGGTCGAGCTCGTCATGGTTGCGGAGGAAGGTCGCCCACTGTGCCAACGCGGGGAGGACGGGGGCACGCCGAAGCGCCTCGATGACCGGCTCGGCCTCGCGTCGGGCCAGGCCCAGCCAGAGGTAGGGGTTCAGCGGGAAGCCGAACAGCATGTGGGCCCGGTCGTTGGGACCACCGGCGCGCGAGGCGCAGTACGCCGGCAGCTCCTCGGGATCGACGTTGGCCTCGCACAGGAGGACCGCGTCACCGCTGCGCCACTGCAGGTCCTGGCGCCAGTCGTCGAGGATCGACATGTCCTGGCCGGAGCCCCCTGCCAGCGAGGGCGGTCCTTGCTCCAGTACGAAGGGCAGGGCGTCGATCCGGAAGCCGGAGACGCCGAGCTGGAGCCAGAACCCCATGACCTTGCTGATCTCCGCCCGCAGTTGGGGGTTGCGCCAGTTGAGATCGGGCTGGAAGGCGAAGAAGCGGTGGTAGTACCAGGCCTTCGCCGCGTCGTCGAAGGTCCAGGTCTCCTTCTGCTCGCCGGGGAAGACCATCCCCTCGAAGCGGTCGGCCGGCTCGGACTCGCTCCAGACGTACCAGTCGCGGTACGGCGACGCGGGGTCGCTCCGCGCGGACTGGAACCACGGGTGCTGGTCCGACGTGTGGTTGACGACAAGGTCCAGCAGGATGCGGATGCCGCGCTGGCGAGCCTGCCGGCAGAGCTCCGCGAAGTCGCCCAGCGTGCCGATCCGCGGATCGATCCCGTAGTAGTCGCTGACGTCGTACCCGGCATCGCGGTGGGGGGTGGGATGGATCGGGTTGAGCCACAGGCACGTCGCACCGAGTCGTGCCACGTAATCCAGTCGACCGAGGAGCCCGGCCAGGTCGCCGAAGCCGTCGCCGTTGGAGTCCTGGAACGTGTCGACCTCGACGGAGTAGACGACCGCCTCCTTGTACCAGCGCTCGGTCATGCCCGGACCCTACCGGGCGCCGCCGTGTCAGGCTGCGGTGCATGAGCACCGAAGTGGCGGCCGCGGCGATCGTGCGATACGGGCGCGTGCTGACCGCACGACGGACCCGTCCGGCGTCTCTGGCGGGTGGCTGGGAGCTGCCCGGAGGCAAGGTGCTGCCGGGTGAGTCGAGCGCAGAGGCCGCCGAGCGCGAGGTACGAGAAGAGCTCGGCTGCGAGATCGAGGTCGGTCGGCGGCTGGCCGGCTCGCAGGCGCTCGAGAGCGAGTATGCGCTCACCGTGCACCTCGCGAGCCTGGTCTCGGGGGAGCCGCTGCCCCGGGAGCATGACGCGGTCCGTTGGCTCGGCCCGGAGGAGCTGTCCGACGTCGGGTGGTTGCCTGCCGACCGTCCGTTCGTTGCGCAGCTGGGTGCGGTGCTGCTCGACGGCACCAGATTGCCCGGCGGGAACGTCGGCGGCGCGGTCCGGGTCGGAGGGACCGTGCGTCGCGCGAGAGGACCGTGGACTCCTTCCGTGCATGCCCTCCTGATGGAGCTTCGAGGCCCCGCGGGCCTGGTCGAGGTGCCGCGGGTGTACGGCTTCGACGAGCGTGACCGTGAGGTGCTGGAGTACCTGCCGGGGCGCGTACCCGAGCCGGACCTGGAAACGCCGTCAGAGGAGCTGCTCGGCGATGCGATGCGGTGGCTGCGGCGATTCCACGACGCCGTCGAGGGGGCGTCGCTGCCCGGGCCGTGGCGTGAGACGACCTCGGCGCCGGGGGCCGGGGAGCTGCTGTGCCACAACGACTTCGCGCCGTACAACGTGTCGGTCAGCACGTCTGCGACCGGAGAGCGGCTGGTGGGCGTGTTCGACTGGGACCTTGCCGGGCCTGCCACCCGGCTGGAGGACCTCGCGTTCGCCGCCTGGAACTGGGTCCCGATGTGGCAGGTGCTGCCGGCTGCTACGGCTGCGTACCGGCTCGAGGTGATGGCGGCTGCGTACAGGGACGTCGGCGCTGAGCAGATCCTCGACGGGGTGGTCCCCAGGATCGAGAAGACCGTCGACCTCATCCGCGTCGGGCTCGCGTCGGGCGACGCGGGGATGGCGAACCTCGCCTCGGTCGGCGAGCCGCAGCGTACGGTCGCTGCTCTCGACGCGCTCCGCGGACGTGTCCCCGACGTGCGCGCCGCCCTCTCCCGCCGAGGAGCCACGTAATCCCCCCCGAGGGGTCAGTCAGTTCCGTCGGGAGACTTAGCGGCCCGCTCGACCGGACATTCTCGCCCGCTCGACCGCTCATTTTCGCCCGCTCGACCGGGGTGGGGGTCAGGAGGCGGTGAGGAAGAAGCTCCGCTCGGCGTCGTTGCGGGCGTACCGGGCCGCGACCCGGTACGCATCGCGCGCCTCGTCGGGCCGCCCCAGCCGCCGCAGGCAGTCCGCCCGCGCGGCGTGCAGGTACGGGTAGCTCTGCAGCGACGCGACCTCCCCCAGCTCGGTGAGGTCCGCGAGACCCGCGGCCGGGGACACGGCATGGCTCAGGGCGACGGCCCGCCCGACCGCGAACGTCGGGTTCGGCTCGAGTGACAGCAGCACCGCGTAAAGGTCCACGACGCGCCGCCAGTCGGTGTCGACGAAGCTCGCGGCTCGGGCGTGCTCGGCGGCGATGGCGGCCTGCAGCGCATACCGCCCTGGCGGGTCTGCGCGCAGGGCGCGATCGAGCAACCCGAGCCCGGAGGCGATCAGGTCGGTGTCCCAGCTGCCGCGGTCGGCGTTCTCGAGCAGGACCTGCGCGCCGTCGACCAGGCGCCCCGGTGCGCGGGCCTCGGTGAGGTCGATGAGCGCGAGGAGTCCGGCGTTCTCCGGGTCGCGGTGCTGGGCGACCAGCGTCGACGCCAGGTGCCGGGCGTGGGCCACCAGCTCGCCGCTGCGGAGCTCGTGGCCGTCGCCGGCGGTGTGGCCCATGGTGTACGTGACGTACGTGGCGCGACGTACGGCAGCCAGCCGTTCCTCCACCTCATCGTCGTCGGGCAGCGTGAAAGCGCCGGCCTCTGACGAGATGCTCTGCTTGGCGCGGGTCAGCCGGGCTGCAGCCGTGGCGGGCTTGGTCAGGAACGCCGCAGCGATGGACTCGGTGGCGACGCCGCATGCCAGCCGGAGCATGAGCATCACCTGCGACTGCTCGCTCAGGGCGGGATGAGCGCAGAGCACGGCCAGCCGCAGCTCGTCGTCGGGCTCCGTCGCGGAACCGTTCTCTGCGTACCAGGCGTGTCGTGAGTACCCGGTCGGCCCCGACGCGGGCTCGCCGGCGAGCAGCTCTCCCTCGAGCTGGCCGAGTGCCTTGCGCAGACGCGACTCACGCCTGATGCGGTCGATGGCCCGTCGCCGGGCGGCCGTGATCAGCCAGGCTTCGACTGACCGCGGCACACCCGACGTCGGCCAGGTCCGCAGTGCGAGCTCGAAGGCGTCCGCTGTGGCCTCCTCTGCGATGTCGAGGTCGCGGGCGAACCGCATGGTGCAGGCGAGGACGCTGCCCCAGTGCTCGCGGTGCGCCCGCTCGACGGCGGACGAGGCCGATGGCGCTTCGTCGGTCAGCTGAACTCCCAGACGGGACGGACCTCCACGAAGCCGTGCGGTGCCGGCACGCTGCGCGCCAGCTCCATCGCCTGGGCCTCGTCCTTGACGTCGACGACGTAGAACCCGCCGAGCGTCTCCTTGAGCTCTGGGAGCGGGTTGTCGACGGCCTGGACCTTGTCCGTGCAGGTGTTGCGCAGGAAGGAGGCGGTGCTCGACGGCTGGAGAGCCTCGCCCGCGACGATCTTCGCGCCCGAGTCGGCGACGATCTTGGAGAAGTCCTGGTGCAGCTTCATCACGGCGTCGAAGTTGGCGGCGCCGCCCTCGGCGTAGGCCTTCTCGTCCTCGTACAGGTTGTAGACGTACAGCGGCATGGTGTGCTCCTTCGATGAGGTGGGTGGGCCCGATGGCTCACCCGGCTACCGAGAAGACGAACGTGCAGAACGGGAATCGACATGTGCGCGAGACCATCTTCGCTCATTGCGCGGCGGAGGCGTCGGCGCTGCATCGTAGGCTTCGAGCATGACCCCAGAACGCCTGCCCGGTCGCAGGCTGCTGCTCGTGCACGCCCATCCCGACGACGAGTCCATCGGCAACGGCGCCACGATGGCCAAGTACGCCGCCGAGGGCGCGGCCGTCACCCTCGTGACGTGCACGTTGGGCGAGGAGGGGGAGGTCCTCGTCGACGATCTGTCGCACCTGGCGGCGCACCGCGAGGACGGGCTCGGCGAGCACCGCGTCGGGGAGCTGTCGGACGCCATGAAGGCACTCGGGGTGAGCGACTTCCGCTACCTCGGCGGACCGGGGCGTTTCCGCGACACCGGCATGCTGACGGACAGCACCGGCCTGGCGATCCCGCCAGAGCACATTCGACCCGACACGTTCTGGGCCGCCGACCTCAATGTCGCGGCCGACCTGCTCGTCGAGATCATCCGTGAGGTCCGGCCGCAG
The DNA here is from genome assembly GCA_033850875.1 of Nocardioidaceae bacterium. Lineage (GTDB taxonomy): Bacteria > Actinomycetota > Actinomycetes > Propionibacteriales > Nocardioidaceae > DASQEH01. Next base: position 5,861 of record JAWWPH010000307.1, read on the forward strand.
GTCCTGCTCACCTACGACCATCGGGGAGGGTACGGCCACCCCGACCACATCCAGGCGCACCGCGTCGCGATGTACGCCAGCCTGCTCGCGGCCGTTCCCTCCTACCGGCTCGACCTCGGCGACGCGTGGGACATCGCGAAGATCTACTGGAACGCCCAGTCGGAGGAGCGCCTGCGCGCCTCCCTCCGCCATCTCCGTGATGCCGGTGACATGACCCTCTTCGAGGGCATGGACCCCGAAGGGCCGCTGCCGTCGTTCGTGGTGCCCGACGAGCTGATCACGACCGAGATCGACGGCTCGTCGTACGTCGAGGACAAGATGGCGGCGATGGCCGCCCATGCCACCCAGATCACCCTCGACGGGCCCTTCTTCGCGCTGTCCAACAACCTCGGCAACGAGGTATGGGCCACGGAGTCCTACCGGCTGGTCAAGGGCCGGCCGGCACCCGACGACGCGAGCGGGCGCGAGACGGATCTCTTCGCCGGAGTGGCCTGAGCCGGTGCCCGAGCTGCGCGCCCCTGGCTCCGGCGGCGCGACGGTCCTCACAGTCGCCGCCTGTGCTGTGCTCACCCTGGTCTCGGCGGTGGTGGCCGTCTGCGCGGGGCTGGTGTCGCGCAGCGCGTGGCGCCCGAACGGCGTGACGGTGCCATGGGGGTTGGCGCTGGCCATCGGCGGTTCGGTGTCGCTCGTCGTCGTGACCCGGGTTATCGCTGGGCGCCGTCCGGGCCTGCTGGCCGCCGGAGGGTGGCTGCTCGGCGTCGCGGCGGTGCTCTTCTGGCACCCGGGTGGCGACTATCTCTTCGCCAACGACGGGCCGGGTTACCTGTTCCTGCTCGGTGGAACCGTCGCCGTCCTGGTCTCGGCCGGCTGGGGCGGCTCCCCCTCGCCACCGGGGCCGGCACCGAACACGCCGAGGAGCTCCCCGACGACGCGACGCTGAGGCAGCTTCCACGACGGCCGCTCCGGGAGCACAGGCCGAAGCGAGTCAGGTGCTCGGTGGGCGGAGGTAGCGGTAGCCGTGGTGCGTACGGAAGCCGCGGCGCGCGTACAGCGCCAGCGCTGCAGCGTTGTCGGCGAGCACCTGCACGTACGCCGAGCGGGCTCCGCAGTCGGATCCCCACGCCAGCAACGCGTCGACGACGGCGGACCCGAACCCCTGGCGGCGCTGACCGGCCTCCACCTCGACGGCGGACACGCCGAGCCAACCCTGGGTCACCACGGCGCGGCCGATCGCGATCGCCGGCTCTGCGACCTGTGCGAAGATCACGCGATCGCCGCTTTCCAGCACGGAGCTGACGACGCCGGGGTCGTTGCCCGCAGAGCGCCCGTAGCGCAGCAGCCAGTCGTCGTCGAGCCGTTCGCGCAGGCGTACGTGCGGAGCGCCGCCCCCGCCGGACGGCCTCTGCCCTCCTGCCGCCAGCGCCGCCACCTGGACCAGTGTGTCGGCCTGCTCGGGACGTGCCGCGACCCAGCCTCGGGCTTGCAGGTCCTCAGCGATCCCCGACCCGATGATCACCTCGGCCTGGACGGGAAGGTGGACGCGCGCGTAGAAGTCCTGCACCCGCTGCAGGGCGGCGGCGAGGGGCAGACCCGGGTCACCTACCGGCAGTACGGAGTTGGCCCGTCCTGTGAAGCCGCCGGCGGCCCGCAGCAGCCAGTCGCCGAGTTGCTCCCGGACCGGGGCCCGCCACCCCGCCTCGCACACGATCTGCAGCGCCTCTGCGGTGATGCGCGGTCGTGCCGGCGTGCGTGGAGGCACCTGCTTGGCGGCCACGACCCGGGAGCGATCGACTGTGACGGCATCCCCGTCGTCGCGGCGTACGAGCAGCGTCTCGTCGGTAAGGGCCTCCAGCACACCGAGCACGTCGGTCAGCGCAGGGCCGCCGCTGGGGCCGCGCTCGCCGGTGAGCGCGCGCCGTACGACGACACGCCGTCCGACGTGCTC
>JAWWPH010000311.1:0-2698 GCA_033850875.1 Nocardioidaceae bacterium
GACCTGACGAGGAGCAGTACGTGAACCCTGACGACGTGTTGTACACGGCCGAGCACGAATGGGTCCGAGACGTCGACGCCGACACCGTCCGGGTGGGCATCACCGACTACGCCCAGGACTCCCTCGGTGACATCGTCTACGTGCAGCTGCCCGCCGTCGGCGACGAGGTCACCGCCGGCGCCGCCATGGGTGAGCTGGAGTCGACCAAGAGCGTGAGCGACCTGTTCGCGCCGCTCAGCGGCACGGTGACGGCGAGCAACGACGCCCTGGAGTCCGCTCCCGAGCTGTGCAACACCGACCCCTACGGGGAGGGGTGGGTCGTCGAGCTGCGGGTCTCCGACCCCGCGGAGCGGGAGCAGTTGCTCAGTGCAGCCGATTATGAGGCCACGGTAACCTCGGCCTGACAGTTCCCTGTCTCTCGGACGAGCGAAGCGCGACGAGTTCGTGCGAGGAGGATTCGATGCCATTCTGCACCGAGTGCGGCCACCAGAACCCGGACAACGCCCGCTTCTGCGCTCAGTGCGGTCACCGTCTCGTGACGGCCGAACGTCCCGTCGACTCCACCTCGACACTCAGCTTCGGCGGGCCCGACCGGGCCGAGGCGGAGGTCGAGAGCCGGCTGTCGGCCGCTGAGGAGGCGGCGGTCGAGGCGCTCCCCAGCGGCAGTGCCCTGCTCGTGGTGCTCCGCGGCTCCAGCGCCGGCAGCCGGTTCCTGCTCGACACCGACGAGGTGTCCGCCGGTCGCCACCCCGACAGCGAGATCTTCCTGGACGACGTCACCGTCAGCCGGCGACATGCGGTGTTCCGGCGGACGTCCGACGGATATCTCGTCGCCGACGTGGGCAGCCTCAACGGGACCTACGTCAACCGCGACCGGATCGACGAGGTACTGCTCTCCAGCGGTGACGAGGTCCAGATCGGCAAGTACCGGCTGGTGTACTTCAACAGCACCAAGACGTAGGTCTTCCTCGGTGACCACAGCGTCGGCGGCCGGGCGGGGGCGAATGAGCATCGGCGAGGTCCTCGGGCTGCTGCGCCCGGACTTCCCCGACGTGAGCATCTCGAAGATCCGCTTCCTGGAGGCCGAGGGGCTCGTCGAGCCCGAGCGCGCCGCGTCGGGGTACCGCAAGTTCTCGCCCGCCGACCTCCAGCGCCTGCGCTACATCCTGTCCGCGCAGCGCGACCACTACCTCCCGCTCAAGGTGATCCGCGAGCACCTCGCGGCGATCGAGCGGGGCCTGGACCCGCCTTCGGAGGCGGGCGGTTCGCCTCGGGTGCCGGACTCCGCGTCGGCTGCCGCACGCGCCGCCGAAGCCGACGCCGCCGAGGCCGTCGGGGCGCCGGAGCTGCGGATCTCCGCCGACGAGCTGATCGCGAACTCCGGGATCACCCGGCAGCAGCTCGACGAGCTGCTCGGCTACGGACTGCTGCGCCCGCGTGCGGGCACGGAGTACTTCGACGCCGACGCGCTCACGGTGGCCTCGACTGTGGCCGCGCTCGCCGGCTACGGCCTCGAGCCGCGGCACCTGCGCGCGTACAAGTCGGCCGCGGACCGCGAGATCGGCGTCATCGAGCAGGTAGTGCGACCTGCGGCCCGCCACCGCGACAACACCTCGCGGGAGCGAGCGGCCCAGCAGATCGCCGAGCTCACCACGCTGTCGATCCGGCTGCACGCAGCGCTCGTGCGCCGCGGTCTGCGCGAGGCCGAGTGACGCGGGACTTCTCGCCGTCAATGCATCGCGTGTCGCACCGGCAGAGTAGGCTGAAAGCGTGCGCGAGGTCGACGTTGTAGGGGTCCGGGTCGAGATGCCGTCCAACCAGCCGATCGTGCTCCTGCGCGAGTCCTCGGGGGAGCGGTACCTGCCCATCTGGGTCGGCGCGGTGGAGGCCACCGCGATCGCGTTCGCCCAGCAGGGTGTCGTCCCTCCGCGTCCCCTTACCCACGACCTGCTCAAGGACGTCCTCGACGCCACCGGCCACGAGCTGACCGAGGTCCAGATCACCGAGGTCCGTGACGGGGTCTTCTACGCCACTCTCGTGCTCGGGGGCGGCGTGGAGGTCAGCGCGCGGCCTTCCGACTCGATCGCACTCGCGCTGCGCACCGGGTCACGGATCGTCTGCAGCGAGGACGTGCTCGACGAGGCCGGCCTCGCCGTGCCCGACGACCAGGAGGAGGAGGTCGAGAAGTTCCGCGAGTTCCTCGACCAGATCAACCCCGAGGACTTCGATCCCACCTCGGAGTCCGGCGAGCGCGACGACCCGCACCCGGGCTGAGCGCCGGCTGATAGCGGGTGGGGACTCGACGAAGTCTCATCCTCAACCTTTACCTGAGACACTCGACACGCGTGTGCAGCGCACGCCACGTCGTTGACCCGGACGCCGTGTGGCCGTACCTTCGGTGAAGAGAGTTCCTCCGTTGTAACTCCAGCCGTGACGTACGCCGCCGGCTGATCCGGTGGGGGAGCGTCGACCGAGGAGGCCCCTGGTGGCTGGAGACAACGGCACGACCGTGCCGCACGACGAGGCATCGACGGCGTCGGCCGAGGAGGCGCGCGAGCGCGCCGGCCGGCAAGGGCTGCTCTTCGACGACGACCTGGCCCCGCTGCCAGAGGACGTCGGCTACCGCGGGCCCATGGCCTGCACGGCGGCAGGCATCACGTACCGCCAGCTGGACTACTGGGCGCGCACCGGCCTGGTC
>JAWWPH010000337.1:0-15537 GCA_033850875.1 Nocardioidaceae bacterium
GATCGCGGTTGCGGTTGCGGCGGCGGCTGTTGCGGGTGCCGCTTCGGTCGTCGTCGCGGTAGCCGTCCCGGTTGGACGAGTCGCGCTGCCCCCCGTCGCGAGCCTGTTGCCCCTGGTCCCGGCTGTGATCCCTGCCCTGCTCGGCGTCGTTGCCCCGTTCACGGCCGGAGCCGCTGTCGAAGCCCGCATCGCGGTCCTGCTGACCATCACGGCTCTGCTGACCGTCACGGCTCTGCTGACCGTCACGGCTCGGCACGTTGCTGTCACGGCCCTGCCCACCGTCGCGGTCCTGTTGACCGTCGCGGCCGTGGCGAGCCTCACGGCCCTGCTGTCCGTCACGGGTCTGTACGGCGCCACCGTCGCGATCCTGCCCGGCGTCGGAGCGCGCACCGGAGTCGCGCACGCGGTCCCGGTTGCGGTCGGACTGCCTGGGGGTCTGCTCCGCGCGTGGTGTGCGCTCGCGCCGGACATCTCGCCCGCGGTTGCCTGCGGCACCGTCGGTGGCCTCGAAGTCGCCGTTCATCTCGTTGGTCGAGAACGGTGCCGTCGCGGGCTCGGCGGGGTCGACGGTCGCCGGGAGCTGGTCGACGACCTGACGCTCGACGGCGGAGTCGGCGACAGGCGACGTACGCGCCTCCTGCGGCGCGGCCGAACGGGACTGCCAGCCGCTCTCGCTACCGGCCGGTTCGCGAGATGGGAGCGAGGCCGACGAGTCGGTTCGCCCGGCGCTGGCCGCCTGATCGGGGCCTGCTCCACGGGCCGCCGAGATGGCTTCGACGAGTGCGCTCTTGCGCATGGAGCCGACGCCTTTGATGCCGAGGCCGCTCGCGAGCTGCTTCAGCTCGGGTAACAGCATCGAGCTGAGGCCACCGGACTTCCTGGTCCGCGCGGCCGAGGTGGCGGCAGCGCCCGATCCGGTGGCTTCGGAGGTTTGAGTCACGTGAGGTCCTTCCCACGTCTTGTGGCGCGTCAGGGGTGGCGCCGAATAGAAAAGTGCTCCGTTGGGTAGCCGGAGACGCGTTCAGCCCTCAGGTTCTCCTCGGCGAACGAGGAATGGCTTCCGGAAAGGATTTTCTGAGCGCTCTCGGCGAGCCGCCGAAGAGGATCGGTCACAACCGGACCGTCGCTAACCTGACCCTAGCACTTCGGGACACGATCGTCCCACGACCTCCGCAACGCCCGGGACGGCGAACGCATTCCATGTACCCGCTGACCGCGCGAGCGGCGTGTCAGCCGTTCATGGCTCCCTCTGGGGCAACTGCGATGGTCGAGTACGCCCACTCCGCAGGCGTCCATCGGCTCAGCGCCACGGCGTCTCGCGACGTCGTCAGCACCAGTACGGTCGGCCCGGCCCCGGACACGACCGCCGCCTCGCCCGCGGCGCGCAGCGCGTCGACGAGCGCGAGCGTGTCTGGCATCGCGGGACGCCGGAAGTCCTGATGGAGGGCGTCCTCGGTGGCCGCGTACAGCAGGTCCGGTCGAGCCGTGAGAGCCGCCACCAGCAGGGCGGCTCGCCCGGCGTTGGCGCTGGCAGCGCGATGCGAGACCTCGGGCGGCAGCAACCCCCTGGCGAGGGCGGTCGACAGCTCGAACGGCGGGATGAACAGCGACGCACCGATCTCGGGGTGCACCTCGAGGCGGACGGCACGAGGCCCCTCGGGTTCGACGCGTGCGAGGGTGAAGGACCCCAGCAGACAGGCGGCGACGTTGTCCGGGTGTCCTTCCAGGGCGGTTGCCAGAGCGAGTGCCCCGTCGTCGGAGAAGGCGCCTCCGCCGAGCAGGGCGTCGGCGAGCCGGATGCCCGACACGATGGCTGCGGCCGACGACCCAAGCCCGCGCCCCTGCGGTATCGCGTTGCGGCAGCGAAGCCGGAGCCCGGGCTGCTGGACGCCGACCGAGTCGAGGGCGGCCCGCGTCGCCCTGGCCACGAGGTGGGTCTCGTCCCGGGGCAGCTCGGCGGCGCCCTCGCCGGTCACATCGATCTGGATTCCACCCGTACCAACCTCCGCCTCGACGACGTCGCGCAGCTCGAGGGCGAGCGCGAACGAGTCGAAGCCGGGGCCGAGGTTGGCGCTCGTGGCGGGTGCCGCGACCCGTACCGAGGTGGAGACGAGGTCAGCCATGCACGAGGCCAGCGGCGGCTGCGGCCTGGCCCACGTCGGCGTCGACCACCAGGTCGTCGGGTGCTCCGTGGAACTCCAGTGGCGTGTCGATGTCCTTCAGGCCGTGCCCGGTGACCGTGACGGTGACGACCATCCCGGACTCCACGAGGCGGCGGCCGTTGCGGGCCAGCAGGCCGGCCACGCCGGCCGCCGAAGCGGGCTCGACGAAGACTCCGTCACGCAGTGCCAGGTCGCGCTGAGCGCGCAGGATGTCGAGGTCCGAGACCGCCTCGATCAGCCCGCCCGACTCGTCGCGCGCCGCCTCGGCGAGCAGCCACGACGCCGGGTTGCCGACCCTGATGGCGGTCGCCACCGTTTCCGGGTGGCTGACCATGCATCCCGAGACGAGCGGTGCGGCCCCCTCGGCCTGGAAGCCCCAGATGGCCGGGCTCCGCGTCGCCCGACCCGAGTCGGCGTACTGGCAGAAGCCCTTCCAGTAGGCCGCGATGTTCCCGGCGTTGCCTACCGGCAGCACGTGCACGTCCGGGGCCACGCCGAGGAAGTCGACGATCTCGAAGGCGGCCGTCTTCTGACCCTCGAGGCGGACGGGGTTGACGGAGTTCACCAGGGCCACGGGATAGTCCTTCGCGAGCGCCCGTGCGAGCTGCAGGCAGTGGTCGAAGCCGCCTCTGACCTGGATGATCCGGGCACCGTGCATGATCGCCTGCGCCATCTTCCCGCGGGCGATCTTTCCGTGGGGTACCAGCACGATCGGTGTCAGGCCGGCCCGGCTCGCGTACGCCGACATCGACGCCGACGTGTTGCCAGTAGAGGCGCAGACCACGGCCTTCGCACCCTGCTCGACGGCGTTCGACACCGCCATCGTCATGCCCCGGTCCTTGAACGAGCCGGTGGGGTTGGCCGCCTCGACCTTCAGCCATACCGAGCACCCCGTCGCCTCGGACAGCCATTCGGACCCCACGAGAGGGGTGCCGCCCTCGCACAGGGTGATCACGGGGGTCTCGTCGCTGACCGGGAGCCAGTCCCGGTACTCGCGGATCACCCCCCGCCACTGGTGTGGAGCAGGAGCGTTCACTCCGGAGCCCCTTCGACCCGCATGACGGACGTGACCCCTCGAACGGCCGGCATCGACCGCAGCTCGTCGACCGTCGCCGCGAGCGCCGCGTCCTTGGCGGTATGTGTGACGACGACGAGCTGGGCGTCGTCTCCGCGTCCTTCCTGCCGAACCGTCTGGATCGACACGTCATGCCGTGCGAACATCTCGGCGACCGCGGCGAGGACGCCCGGCTTGTCGTCGACGTCGATACCGACGTGGTAACGCGTGACGGCGGCCCCCATCGGCGCGATCTCGCACGCGGAGTAGGTCGACTCGCCGGCACCGGTGACACCGCTGAGCCGGTTGCGCGCCACCGTGACGACGTCACCGAGCACGGCGCTCGCGGACGGCGCACCGCCCGCACCGGGACCGTAGAACATGAGCTCCCCCGCCGCGTCGCTTTCCACGAACACGGCGTTGAAGGCGCCGCGGACGCTCGCGAGCGGATGCGAGCGCGGGATCATCGCGGGGTGGACGCGGACGGATACGGTGTCGCCGTCGGGGGACTCCGACCGTTCACAGATCGCCAGCAGCTTGACGACCGACCCCATCTGGCGGGCTGCCGCGATGTCGGCGGCCGTGACGTCGGAGATGCCTTCGCGATGCACGTCGGACGCCGTGACGCGCGTGTGGAAGGCGAGCGAGGCGAGAATGGCGGCCTTCGCCGCTGCGTCGAACCCGTCGACGTCCGCGGTCGGGTCGGCTTCGGCGTACCCGAGAGCCTGCGCCTCCTCCAGCGCCTCGTCGAAGCCGGCCCCGGACGTGTCCATCGAGTCGAGGATGAAGTTCGTCGTACCGTTCACGATGCCGAGCACCCGGCGTACGCGGTCGCCGGCAAGGGACTCCCGCAGCGGACGGATGATGGGGATCGCGCCCGCGACGGCGGCCTCGAAGTACACGTCGCGGCCGGCCTTCTCCGCGGCCTCGAAGACGGTCGCGCCGTCCTCGGCGAGCAGCGCCTTGTTCGCGGTCACCACCGAGGCACCGGCGCCGAGCGCAGCCAGGATCAGGCCCCGGGCCGGCTCGATGCCGCCGATGACCTCGATCACCACGTCGACATCGGGCCGGGTGACGAGCGCCGTGGCATCGGTCGTGAAGAGCCGCCGGGGTATGTCGACGGTCCGTGAGCGGTCGAGCCTGCGCACCGCTATGCCGACCAGGTCCAGGGGCGCCCCGATCCGCGCCGCGAGGTCGTCGGACTGCTCCAGCAGCAGCCGGGCCACCTGGCCGCCGACGACACCGCAGCCGAGCATCGCGACCCTCACGTCAGCGGACCCCGCATGGAAACGGCCGGCTCACGGCTACATCCGCTCGGGAGCCGACACGCCCACGAGGTCGAGGCCGCGGGCGATGACGATCCGCGTCGCGTCGACCAGCAGCAGCCGGGCGCGATGGATGTCGGTGGGCTCCTCGTCGCCGAGCGGGAGCACCCGGCACGCGTCGTAGAACCGGTGGAACGTCGCTGCGGTCGCCTCGAGGTAGCGGGCCAGCCGATGGGGTGCACGGAGCTCGGCCACGGAGGCGACCGCGCCCGGGAAGTCGGCGAGGGCGCGCAGCAGGTCGCCCTCACGCTCGTGCGACAGGGCCGCGGGGTCGAAGTCGTCTCCTGCCGCGGGAGCGAGGCCCAGCTCCGACGCGTTGCGGAGGATCGAGCAGAGCCGGGCGTGGGCGTACTGCACGTAGTAGACGGGGTTGTCGCTGCTCGCGCTGGCCCAGAGCTCGAGATCGAGGTCGATGTTGCTGTCGCTGGAGTACCGCACGAGGGCGTAGCGCGCGGCGTCGCCCCCCACCGCCTCGAGGAGGTCGTCGATCGTCACGCCCGTGCCGGCGCGCTTGGACATCCGCAGCGGCTGCCCGTCCCGCACCAGGTTGACCATCTGACCGATGAGCACCTCGAGGTTCTCGTGCGGCGTGTCCCCGAAGGCCTGGCACATCGCCATCAGCCGGCCGACGTAGCCGTGGTGGTCGGCACCGAGCATGATCACGACCAGGTCGAACCCGCGCTCACGCTTGTCGAGGTAGTAGGCGAGGTCGCCGGAGATGTACGCCGGGCGACCGTCGGACCGGATGATCACGCGATCCTTCTCGTCGCCGTACTTCTTCGACCTCAGCCACAGCGCGCCGTCGGCCTCGTAGGTGTTGCCCATCTCGGTGAGCCGGTCGATCGCCCGCTGCACGGCACCGGAGTCGTGCAGCGTCTGCTCGTGGAAGTACACGTCGAAGTCGACGCCGAAGTCGTGCAGGGTCTGCTTGATCTCGACGAACATCAGCTCGACCCCCTCCCGGCGGAAGACCTCCTGGGCCTCGTCGTCGGGGAGCGCCAGCACGTCGGGGTGCGACGCGACCACCGTGGCCGCGATGTCGGCGATGTAGTCGCCGACGTAGCCGTCCTCGGGTGGCTCCTGCCCCCGTGCCGCCGCCAGCAGGGATCTCGCGAAGCGGTCGATCTGCTGGCCGTGGTCGTTGAAGTAGTACTCGCGGGTGACGTCGGCGCCGAGCGCCGTGAACACCCTGGCCAGGCTGTCGCCCACCGGCGCCCAGCGCCCCCCGCCGATATGGACAGGCCCCGTGGGGTTGGCCGAGACGAACTCGACGTTGATCCTCAGGCCCGCGAGCTGGTCGGAGCTCCCGTACGTCGCCCCCGCCTCGACGATCGTCCGCGCCACGTCGCCCTGCGCCGACGCAGCGACGGTGATGTTGATGAAGCCGGGTCCGGCCACGTCGACGTCGGACACCGCGGCGGACGTCCTGAGCTCCTTCGCCAGCAGCTCTGCAAGGTCGCGCGGCGCCACACCCGCCTTCTTGGCAAGCTGCAAGGCGACATTGGTGGCGTAGTCCCCGTGGCCCCTCACTCTCGGGCGCTCGACGACGACCTGCGACGGCACGCCGTCGGGCAGCGTCAACGTGCCGCGCTCGTTCAGCGTGGCAAGGGCGTCGACGACTTCCTGGGACAGCTGCTCCGGGGTCACCGACCAATCCTATCGGGGCTGGCTGACCTGCCCGGCCGGCGACAGGGACTGGACGAGCGCGACCAGCTCTGCCGGCTCGAACGGCTTGGTGACGTAGCCGTCGACACCGAGCGCCGTTGCGCGCTGCACATCGGCCGGCGAGGTGCGCGCGGTCACCATGACGATGGGGGTGCTCGCGGTCACCGGATCCGCGCGCAGGCGTCCGACGGTGGCGAAACCGTCCAGCCCGGGCATCGCCACGTCAAGGGTGATCACGTCGGGCTGCGTGGACGGCACCAGGCTCAGGCACTCGTGCCCGTCGTGGGCCTCGGTGACGTCATAGCCGGCGAGCCACAGGTTGATCGAGATCAGCGACCGGATCGTGGCGGAGTCGTCCACCACGAGCACGCGGGTCCGACTGTCGGTCACGGTCCGACGCTAGCGACTTCGAGACGGCTTCGTGAGGTTATGAGCGGCCAAGGCGCCGCTGATACCCTCGGACTCGCCTGGGCCCCCGTAGCTCAGGGGATAGAGCACCGCCCTCCGGAGGCGGGAGCGCAGGTTCGAATCCTGCCGGGGGCGCCCACTCGACGACCTCCGCCCTCGGCGGGACCCTCAGCGCGCCGGCAAGGTCTCCGGCAGTCGGAATGGAGCCAGCGCGGCGTTGTCGAACCGCGTCAGCGCGCTGATCTTGTCGCCGCTGAGGGTGAGCACGAGCAGGCCGAACGCGTGCGAGACCTCGGTCTGCGGGTCGATGCGGTAGGTCGCGAATGCGGGCTGGCGGTTGGCGCGGATCGGGACGAGGCGGTACCGACGGCCTTCCCTGAACGCGACGGCGGCGAAGAAGCGGCCCGCCAGCTCCCGGCCCTGGTACTCCAGCGGAACCGGCGGCATCGTGAGCCAGGCGTCCTCGGTCATCAGCGCCACCATGGCGTCGACGTCGCCGGCCTCGAACGCGTCGGTCATGCGGCGAACGAGCTCCTGCTCGACCGGCGAGTCCGGCAGCGGCGGGGGCCGTCGACCCCCCGGGTCTGTCTCGCGCCTGAGTGTCGCCCGCGCCCGTTTGAGTGCACTGGTCACCGACTGCTCGGTGGTGTCGAGCATCTCCGCCGACTCTCGTGCCGAGAAGTCGAGGACGTCGCGCAGTACGAGCACCGCGCGCTGGCGTGGCGGGAGCAGCTGCAGGGCGGTGACGAAGGCGAGCGAGATCGCCTCCCGGGACTCCGCCCGCGTCTCTGGCCCGGCAACCGGCGACGGGAGCGACTCCAGGAGCAGGGCGTCGGGGTACGGCTCGAGCCAGGTGACCGAACCCAGGCGGGTGGGTTCCGGTGGCTGTACGTCCCCCGGCAGGCTCGTCCGGGGCCGCCTACTCGCCGATCGGAGCAGGTTCAGGCAGCGACTGGTTGCGATCCGGTAGAGCCAGGTACGCAACGAGGCGCGCTCCTCGTACCCGGCGATCGAGCGCCAAGCAGACAGCAGCGTGTCCTGCATCGCGTCGTCGGCGTCCGAGACGGAGCCGAGGATGCGGTAGCAGTGGACGTGCAGCTCGCGGCGGTACCGCCCCACCAGCTCGGCGAACGCGTCGCCGTCGCCCGCACGGGCCCGCTCGAGCAGCTCGGGACTCATCAATCCACCCTCGCATCCGTACGGTGTCGTCCTGGTGGCTCCCTCGCTGTATCGACACCGATGCCGCCGGGAACTGGGCGCGCGAAGGTGAATCTCGGCGTCGCGCCCACTTCGCCCCTGGGCCGGTGTCTGCCTCCTTGACCGGGCCCGTCGGGCCCAGGCGAGAGGAGACATTGATGCCGAGCTACATCCTGAGCTTCAGATCAGCCACCCCGTACGACATGGCGCCGGAGACGCGGGCCACCTGGCAGGCGTTCTTCGCCGGACTCGGCGACTCCCTGCTGGAGCTCGGCCGGCCGGTGGACGGCGAGACGACCGTCGGCAACTGCGACACGCAGCAGACCCGACTCGGCGGCTACTCGATCGTCCAGGCCGAGGACCTGGACGCTGCGGCGGCGATCGCCAAGAACTCGCCATCGGTGGCACGAGGTGGCGGTGTGGAGGTCGGCGAGCTCCGCCCTGTTCCGCCCGAGTGACGGCAGGCCGTCGCGGGCCTGCGCGGTCAGCCCAAGATGTTGACCGCGCGGGCCCCTACCAAACCGATCGTCACCAGTGAGAGCAGCGACTGCACGAGCATGGCCATCTTGATCCGGCTGGACAGCGGCATGGTGTCGGTCGGGCTGAACGCGGTCGAGTTGGTGAAGCTCACGTACAGGTAGTCGCCGAAGACCGGCAGCCACTCCGCGTACCGAGGCTCGTCGAGCGTCATCTGCGGGAACAGCAGCTCGCTGTCGCCTGCCTTGCCTGTGCTGCGGGCGTGCGCTCCACGTCGGTCCAGCTCCCAGTAGACGAGGGCGAACACGACGACATTCGTGAGCCAGATGCCCAGAGCCGCCAGTATCAGCAGCCGTCCGGACGTCTGCCCGCCGTTGAGAAGGGCGTTGACCAGCAGTGCCAGCGACAAGGAGTTGGCAAGGGCCATGACGCCGATCAGGGTCAGCGACACGTACCGCATGTCGACCGACGCCACCGTCAGCTGGTTCCGGTTGGTGCCAACGATCGCGATCAGCAGGACCGCCTCCAGCGCCGGCATCAGCTCCCTGGAACCGAACGTCAAGGGGGCGGGCAGGGCCAGCTGTGCTGCGATCACCACCGCGATCGCCGCAGCCGCGGGCCAGCGGGACTCTGTGCGGCGGGTCGTCGCAGGGTCGGTGCTCATGCTCCCTCCGAACGCCGATCGTGGTCGCGTCTTTGCGCTCTGTGAGTCTAAGCGGTGCCCACCCCCCAACAGGCCAGGACAGACAAGCCGAAGAGCCGAGTGACAGATCGCGGCCGATGCGCGTGCCCGCGGCCGGCATCGGCCGAACGGCTCGTTCTGCGGCGGAACCCGGCCGAACGGCCCCGCGCATGCGTTCAATGACGCTTCGTAGCCCTCTTCTTACTCTCGGTAAGAACTACTGAACTTGGAGCGCCCATGCCTCGTCGAACCCTCCCCCTCGCCGCCACCATCGCACTCGCCTCCGGGAGTGCCCTGCTCACCGGGTCTCCCGCCCTCGCAGCGCCGGCGAGCGCGGCCGCCACCACGGTGCCCACGCACTTCGCCATGCAGGCCTCCGGATACGGCAGCCGCGTCGCCGGTGGCGCCATCCCTGCCAGCTCCGACAAGTCGGCCTTCCAGATCATCGGCTGCACGAACCTCGCGGGTCTGAGCAAGACCAACGCCGAGGCGCAGCTCACGCCCGCGAGCGACCTCACCCTCTCGGCCGTCAAGACACATGTCTGGACGACGACGAGCAGTACCGGCACGGTCAACTCTTGGGCCAGCCACAAGATCGCCACTGCTACGCTCGCCGACGCGTCCAGCGGCCTCGTCATCGACGGGATCTCCTCCATCTCGCACAGCTGGCACAGCGCGACCGGGTTCCACGCCACCACCAAGGTGAAGGTCGCCGACATCACTCTCGACGGCGTGCCCCTCGTGGTGCCCGCGCGCGGCGTCGCCCTGCCGCTCGCGAACGTCGGCACGCTCACGTTGGGCACCGGCAGAACCGCCAGAAGCGCCTCAGCGGCGTCAGCAACCGTCGACGCGGTCCGACTCCACGTCGACGCCACCAACACCACGACGTTCCTGGCGCACACCCATTCGCAGATCGTGGACGGGGTCCGTACCGGCCTCTTCAACGGCGCGGCCTACGGCACCAGCGCCAGCGGGCTGTCGGGGCAGGCGACGAGCGGGTCCACGCCGCTGCTGATCATGCCGTGCCAGGGCACTGGCGGCACCGTTCAGCACCGGAGCATCGCGCGCGTCCACCTCGGCGGCCAGACCAATGCCAAGGCCCTGACCACCAGCCAGCGTGCCGCGGTCACGGGCGGGACGGCAGACGCGTACGAGCGGGCGGCCGTGGGCACCGCCAACGTGACCAACACGCTGCACGCGAAGGGTGTCGTCGCCAAGGCGCATGTCACCAGGACGGCCGGCGGCGCCTACACGAAGGACACCCGAGGCACCTCGACGGGGACGATCGTCTACAACGGGCACCAGGTCGCGATCCCCGCCAGTGGCGTGCTGCGCATCCCCGGGGTTGCGAGGATCGAGTCCAACGTCATCAGCCGCACGCGTCGCGGGATCAGCGTGACGGCACTGCGGGTGACGTTGCTCGACGGCAGCCTCGCGGTGATCAACATCGCCCACGCAAAGGTGAGCATCGCACCCAGCGGCCTGTGAGCCGTTCCACCTCGAGGTCGGGCGGGGCCGCGGATCGCGGTCCCGCCTCCTTCGCTGCAGCTCTCAGCCGAAGCAGCCCGGCCCGTCGTCCCGCTAGGCTTCTCGCCGGCGAAAGGGCGCTGACGTGGCGGGATACTCCGGGAAGACGATCACCGAGAAGATCGGCGCCAAGCCCGGGCAGCGGGTGTACGTCGACGGCCTCCCGGTAGGCCTCGAGCTCGTCTGGCCGGTAGGGGTCCAGGTGCTGCGCAGGCTGCCCGCTGCGCCAGTAGACATCGCCTGGTGCTTCTGCGCGAACCGGGACCGGCTCGAGCGTCGCGTCGACCTGCTCGTGACACGGATCGTCGTGAACGGCGCCCTCTGGGTCTCCTGGCCGAAGAAGGCCAGCGCGATGGCCGCTGACCTGGACGAGTCCGTCGTCCGCGACCGCGGGCTTGCCGTCGGCGTCGTGGACGTCAAGGTGGCAGCCGTCGACGACACCTGGTCGGCCCTCAAATTCGTCCGCAGGCTGAGCGACCGCTGAGCCGTAACATCGCGGCCACCGGCGTCGTTAGGCCTCTCACCTGCCCTGCTCCGACGTGCGAGGGCTAGCCTGGGAGTGAGGCAACTCCCGTTCCACAGTAGATGAGGCGAAACATAAGCCGTGTCCCCAACGCCGCATATCACGTCCAAGCCCGACTTCGGCGCCAACGAATGGCTGGTCGACGAGATGCACGACCGCTACCTGGAGGACCCCGAGTCCGTCGACGAAGCCTGGCGGGAGCTGTTCTCGGGTCAGGACGGGTCAGCAGCCGACGGTGGGGACGGCTCCGCCCCCGCCGCGCGGGCCGCGACGTCACGGTCCGCCGTAACCGACGGTGACACGGCCGGTCACTCCGGCGGCTCCAACGGCTCGGCCCGGCCCGCTGGTGCCAAGCCGGCGGCGCGCGAGGAGGCAGAGACGCCGCGCACGGCCGCGACACCTACGGACAAGCCCACGCCGTCGGCGGCACCGGGCCCCGCGCCGGAGCCGCGCACCACCACGCCGACCACGTCACCGGCCGCCGTCACCGGCTCGCCCGCGACGTCCGCCGCGGTACCGGAGATGCCCAAGGAGCAACCCGCACCACGGGCCGCGAAGTCGGTCCCGTCCGACCGGCCGGTACCCAAGGACCCGCCGCGTCGCTCGCTCGACAACGACGGCTCCGAGGAGCCCCAGCACCTCGTGCTGAAGGGAGCCGCGGCACGCACGGTGGCGAACATGGACGAGAGCCTCTCCGTGCCCACCGCGACGAGCGTGCGGACCGTGCCGGTGAAGCTGCTGATCGACAACCGCATCGTCATCAACAACCACCTCGCCCGTGCCCGCGGGGGGAAGGTGTCCTTCACGCACATCATCGGGTACGCGCTCGCCAAGGCGATCACGGCGATGCCCGAGATGAACACCGGCTTCGAGAAGGTCGACGGCAAGCCCAACCTCGTCCGGCCCGCGCACGTCAACCTCGGTCTCGCCATCGACCTCCCGAAGCCGGACGGGAGCCGCCAGCTCGTGGTGCCCTCCATCAAGGCGGCGGAGACGCTGGGGTTCGCCGAGTTCTGGGGCGCCTACGAGGACATCGTGCGGCGGGCCCGCGACAACAAGCTGACCGTCGCGGACTTCCAGGGCACGTCGGTGACCCTGACCAACCCGGGGACCATCGGCACCAACCACTCCGTGCCGCGGCTGATGAGCGGCCAGGGCGCCATCATCGGGGTGGGCGCGATGGAGTACCCGCCGGAGTACCAGGGCGCCTCGGAGGAGACCCTGACGCGCAACGCGATCAGCAAGGTCATGACCCTCACGTCGACGTACGACCACCGGGTGATCCAGGGCGCACAGTCCGGTGAGTTCCTGCGCCGGCTCCACGGACTCCTGCTCGGCGAGGAGGGGTTCTACGACGAGATCTTCCGCGCCCTGCGGATCCCCTACGAGCCGATCCGGTGGGCCGCCGACATCTCGGCCAACCACGACGACGAGGTCAGCAAGCAGGCCCGCATCCTGGAGATGATCCACGCCTACCGGGTCCGCGGGCACATGATGGCCGACACCGACCCGCTCGAGTACCGCCAGCGCAGCCACCCCGACCTCGAGGTCGGCACCCACGGACTGACCCTCTGGGACCTCGACAGGGAGTTCGCGACCGGGAACTTCGGTGGGCAGCGCTTCATGAAGCTGCGCAGCATCCTCGGCATCCTGCGCGACTCGTACTGCCGGACCACCGGTATCGAGTACATGCACATCCAGGACCCCGAGCAGCGTCGCTGGATCCAGGAACGCGTCGAGACGGGCCACACGAAGCCCCCGCGCGAGGAGCAGCTGCGGATCCTGCACAAGCTCAACCAGGCCGAGGCGTTCGAGACGTTCCTGCAGACCAAGTTCGTCGGTCAGAAGCGCTTCAGCCTCGAGGGCGCCGAGACCACGATCCCGCTCATCGACGAGATCTGCGAGGCCGCCGCCGACGCCCAGCTCGACGAGGTCGCCATCGGCATGGCGCACCGCGGCCGTCTCAACGTGCTGGCCAACATCGTCAGCAAGGGGTACTCGCAGATCTTCCGCGAGTTCGAGGGCAACATCGACCCGCGCACGGTCCAGGGCTCCGGCGACGACAAGTACCACCTGGGCGCCGAAGGGCAGTTCACTGCCGGCAGCGGAGCCACCATCAAGGTGTCCGTCGCCGCGAACCCCTCGCACCTCGAGGCGGTCGACCCGGTGCTCGAAGGCATCGCCCGCGCCAAGCAGGACCTCCTCAACAAGGGCCCGGCGTACCCGGTGCTGCCGCTGCTCGTGCACGGGGACGCGGCGTTCGCCGGGCAGGGTGTGGTCGCGGAGACCCTCAACCTGTCGCAGCTGCGCGGCTACCGCACTGGCGGCACTGTGCACGTCGTCGTCAACAACCAGGTCGGCTTCACCACGTCGCCGTCGTCGTCACGGTCGTCCCTGTACTGCACCGACGTCGCGCGGATGGTGCAGGCACCGATCTTCCACGTCAACGGCGACGACCCCGAGGCGTGCATGCGGGTCGCCCAGCTGGCGTTCGAGTACCGGCAGGCCTTCAACAAGGACGTCGTCATCGACCTCGTCTGCTACCGCCGTCGCGGGCACAATGAGGGCGACGACCCGTCGTACACGCAGCCGCTGATGTACGACCTCATCGAGCACAAGCGCTCGGTCCGCAAGCTGTACACCGAGGCACTGATCGGTCGTGGCGACATCAGCGTCGACGAGGCCGAGCAGGCGCTGAAGGACTACCAGCAACAGCTCGAGCGCGTCTTCGCGGAGGTCCGCGACGCGACCGTGGCGTCCGACGCGGAGTACGTCACCGTCCCCGAGTACCCGAAGAAGCACGGGGCCGCCGGCGGCGTGCAGACGGCCATCTCGGCCGAGGTGCTGAAGCGGATCGCGGACTCCCACGTCAATGCGCCGGAGGGGTTCACCGTCCATCCCAAGGTGCTGCCGCAGCTGCAGCGCCGGGCCGCGGCCATCACCGACGGCCCGATCGACTGGGGAACCGGCGAGATCGTCGCCCTCGGCTCGCTGCTCATGCAGGGCCGTCCGGTCCGGCTGTCGGGGCAGGACACCCGCCGGGGCACCTTCGTGTCGCGTTTCGCGACGGTGATCGACCGCGTCAACGCAGCGGAGTGGACCCCGCTGCAGAACCTCTCCGAGGACCAGGCGCAGTTCTACGTCTACGACTCGCTGCTGTCGGAGTACGCGGCGATGGGCTTCGAGTACGGCTACTCCGTGGCCCGGCCCGAGGCCTTGACGCTCTGGGAGGCCCAGTTCGGCGACTTCGTCAACGGCGCGCAGATCGTCATCGACGAGTTCATCTCCTCGGGCCAGGCCAAGTGGCAGCAGCGCTCGGGTGTCGTGCTGCTGCTCCCGCACGGGTACGAGGGCCAGGGTCCCGACCACTCCTCGGCGAGGATCGAGCGGTTCATGACCCTGGCGGCCGGCGACGCCTTCACGATCGCACAGCCCTCGACGCCGGCCAGCTACTTCCACCTGCTGCGCCAGCACTCCCTCGGCAGCTTGCACCGCCCGATGGTGGTCTTCACCCCCAAGTCGATGCTGAGGCGCAAGGACGCGACGTCGCAGCCGGAGGACTTCACGTCGGGGACGTTCCGGCCGGTCATCGGCGACGAGGTCGCGGATCCTGCCGCCGTCGAGCGGCTGATCCTCTGCACCGGACGGATCGGGTGGGACCTGATCGAGAAGCGCAAGCGCCTCGGCGACGAGGGGGGCCGGATCGCGATCGCCCGGCTGGAGCAGCTGTACCCGCGGCCCGTCGACGAGGTCAAGGCTGAGATGGCGAAGTACCCCAACCTCGCGGGGATCCGCTGGGTGCAGGACGAGCCCGCGAACATGGGGGCCTGGCCCCACATGCGGCTGAACCTGTCGCCGGAGCTCGGCGACATCCCGTTCGAGCTCGTGTCGCGGCGGGAGTCGGCGGCCCCGTCCGTCGGACAGGTCAAGGTGCACCAAGACGAGCTGCGCACGATCCTCGACGGCGCCTTCGCCTGACGGACCGCTCGATGTACTTCACCGACCGCGGCATCGAGGAGCTGCAGAGCCGCAGAGGCGACGAGGAGGTCACGCTCGACTGGCTGGCCGAGCGCCTGCAGGAGTTCGTCGATCTCAACCCCGAGTTCGAGGCACCGGTCGAGCGGCTCGCCACCTGGCTCGCCAGGCTCGACGACCCCGATTGACGTCGCCCGCGGACGCCGCAGTTGCCGCGTCGCTCGTCAGACGGTGAAGACGACCTTGCCGAAGACGTCCCCGCCGACCATCGCCGCGAAGCCCTCGCGAGCTCGGTCGAGGGGGAGTACCCGGTCGACCAGGGGGCGCGCGCCGCTCAGCTCCAGCAGGCTGACGAGCGCGCGGAGCTCCTCCCTCGTGCCCATGGTGGAGCCCTGTACCCGCAGCTGCAGGAAGAAGATCCGGGTGAGCTCGGCGTTGTCGGGTTGCGCGCCCGACGTCGCGCCGGAGATCACCAGCGTCCCACCGGGGCGCAAGGACTTCACCGACGAGCTCCACGTCGCCGCGCCGACGGTCTCCATGAC
>JAWWPH010000387.1:0-2800 GCA_033850875.1 Nocardioidaceae bacterium
GCCGGCCTGCGGGCCCACCAGCTCCGCGATCAGTTGGTTCTCCTGGGGCGAGTTGACGCTGCCGATGCCGGTACCGGTGGTCGAGGCCGTGGTCGGGCTGGCGTCCGACTCGACGCCGGTCGGGGCCGGCGCGCCCGTGCCCGGGACGCCGGGCAGGCCGGACAGGGCGGTCTGCGCCAGCGCGGTTGCCGGGATGGACGGGCAGCGGGGGCCGGCGGTGGAGGAGAACTCCCCGGGCGTGCTGATGTAGGGCCGGGCCGGTTTGGTCACGTGCAGGATGACCCGGGCGCCGGGGTGGGACGTGCCGACGCCGAACGCCTTGTTCACCCGGGGCACGAGATCCACGAGGGCACTGGCCAGGCAGGGGAACTCGGAGGAGTACTGCTTGGTGATCTCCAAACTTGGCAGGCTGTCGGCCGCCAGCCCGATGATCTGGTCCTGGCTGGTGCCGACGAAGTGACCGAATCTCTGGCCGGTCGTGGTCAGTGACGACAGCAGGTCGACGTAGTTCTGGTTTTCGCGGACGAACAGCTTGCTGGTGGACGTGAACACAGCCAGGCCGCGCAACAGGTCGGGGGCGGCGGTGGTGTAGTCGTGCGCGACGACGGTGAGCCGGTCCAGATCGGTGGCCAGCTTCGGGATCTCCGGGGTGAGCACGTGCAGGTAGTGCCCGATGATGTCGAGGGTCTCGCCCAGGCTCTTCCCGTGCCCGCGCAGGGCGCCGGCCAGCTCGTTCAGAGTGGCCTGGAGCTTGTCCGGCTGCACGATCGTCAGCGCCGCCTGCAGGTTGGTGAATACCCGCTCGAGCGCCACGGTGCCCGGCGAGCTGTCCTGGTGCAGGACGTCGCCGGCCTGCAGGCGCCCGGTCGGGTTCGCCGGCACGACCAGATTGACGTAGCTCCCGCCGAACAGGGTCCGCGGCAGCAGCTGAACCGTCAGGTTCGACGGCAGGGAGGAGGCCTGGTCCGGGTTCAGCTGCAGGTGCAGCCGCACTGTGTCGCCGTCGGTGGTCACGTCGTCCACCGTGCCGACGAGGATGCCGCGCACCATCACCCTGGCGTCCTGGGGAAGCGAGTCGCCGGCTGTCGGGACGTCGGCGTAGACCGAGAGGTAACTCGTGAACGCGTGGTTGTAGACCGCGAGCGACAACGTGATCAGCGCGGCGATCACCACGAGATAGCCCACGCCGACGACGGCGTTCGTGACCCGCCGCTCCTTCATCCGGAGATCCGCACGGTCGTCGTCGAACCCCAGAGGGCAAGGGACAAGAAGAAGTCGAGCACGTTGATGCTGACGATGGACAGCCGGATCGCGCGCCCGACCGCGGCGCCGACGCCGGCTGGCCCGCCCTTCGCGGTGAACCCGTAGTAGCAGTGCACGAGCATGACCAGGATCGAGAAGAAGAGCACCTTCAGGAACGACAACAGGATGTCCACCGGTGGCAAGAACAGCGTGAAGTAATGGTCGTATGTGCCGGCGGACTGGCCGTAGAAGTAGACGGTGACGACGCGCGATCCGAAGTACGAGACGAGCAGTCCGATGACGTACAGCGGGACGACGGCGATCATGCCCGCGACGACGCGACACGTCACCAAGAATGGGACGCTGCGGATCGCCATGACCTCCAGCGCGTCGATCTCCTCGGAGATGCGCATCGAGCCGAGCTGGGCGGTGAACCCGCAGCCGACGGTCGCCGCGAGAGCGAGGCCGGCGACGAGCGGCGCGATCTCACGGGTGTTGAAGTACGCCGACAGGAAGCCAGTAAGGGGCGCCGTGCCGACAGCGTTGAGCGCGGCGTATCCCTGCAAACCCACGACGGCGCCGGTGAACAAACTGAGACTGAGCATCACGCCGACGGTGCCGCCGATGACGGCGAGCGCACCGGACCCGAACGTTACCTGCCCGAGGAGCCGGAGGATCTCGCGCCGGTAGCGCCGGATCGTGTACGGGATCGAGAGAAGGACGCGCAGGTGGAAGCGCAGCTGCGAGCCCAGTGCGGCCAGCGCGTCGACCGGCCGCCCGGTGACTGCGGTCAGTTTGGCCACGTCAGCCCACCCGCGGCGGGACGAGTTGGAGGTAGAGGGTCGTGATCACGAGGTTGACCATGAACAGCAGCACGAAGGTGATGACGACCGACTCGTTGACCGCGTCGCCGACGCCCTTGGGCCCAGGTCGCGGGTGCAGGCCGCGATAGGAAGCGACAACACCGGCCAGGAAGCCGAAGATGGCTGCTTTGAACTCGCCGATCAGCAGGTCACTGAGCCGAGCGAGGGCCGAGAAGCTCGACAGATAGGCACCAGGCGTACCGCCCTGCACGATGACGTTGAAGACGTATCCGCCGACGATCCCGACAACCGAGACCAGGCCGTTGAGCAGGAGAGCCACCAGCACCGAGGCCCAGACGCGCGGCACGACGAGGCGGTGCACCGGCGAGATGCCCAGCACGGCCATGGCGTCGATCTCGTCGCGGATGGTCCGGGCCCCGAGGTCGGCACAGATGGCGGTTCCGGCCGCGCCGGAGATCATCAACGCCGTGACGATCGGGCTGGCCTGCTGCACCACGGCGAGCACGGCCGCGGCGCCGGTGAACGACTGCGCGCCGATCTGCACGGTGAGCGTCCCGAGCTGGAGCGCGATGACGGCCCCGAACGGGATGGCCACCAGCGCGGCCGGGACGATCGACACGCTCGCGATGAACCAGAACTGTTCGATGAACTCGCGGACCTGGAACTTGCGGGTCACGGTCATGCGCAGGACGTCGAGCCCGAGGGCGACCGCGCTGCCTATGGAGGTGAAGGCT
>JAWWPH010000407.1:0-3352 GCA_033850875.1 Nocardioidaceae bacterium
CATGTCAACGCGCTGATCGGACGAGACGTCGGCCGAGCGGCCGGCGACATCGAGGAGGGGGCGCTCGACCTGCTCGACGCCACCCGCCTCGTCGACGTGGTCGGCCTGTCGTCGTCGCCCGCAGGCGCGACCACGAGCGTGCGGGTGCGTATGGACGGCGCGTGGCTCGAGGCGGCTGACGTCGGGGACGATGCGGTCGCGACCGTCCAGCGGGGACCGGCGGCCAACGGCACGGGGTCCTTCGTCCGCCTCGTCATGGACGACGACACGGTGGCCCGCGGTGAGAGGTGTGCGCCGTACGGCGAGCTGCTCTACGAGTTCGCCGACCGGTACTGGGCAACGGGCTTCGGACACGTCACACCGCCGAGTGAGGCCGAGACGCGGTCACGTGGCTGACGTCGCGGTCATCGGTGCCGGGTTCGCAGGCATGGCGGCGGCGGCCCGGCTGGCCAAGCTGGGCCACCCCGTGACCGTGTTCGAGCAGCAGCCGACCGCCGGGGGACGCTTGCGCAGTGTCGAGCAGGACGGCTTCCGCTGGGATGCCGGGGAGTCGTCCACCGGGCTGCCGGCCGTGCTCCGTGACCTCTTCCGCAAGTCCGGCCGCCCCGTCGAGCGCTACGTCGACCTGACGCCGGTCCCGCCACGACGCCACCTCTTGCCCGACGGGACCTGCGTGGACCTCCCGATGGGCTCGCGCGCCGAGCAGACCCGCGCCCTCGACGCCGGGCTCGGCGCCGGCACCGGCCGGTTGTGGACGGAGTTCGTGGACGGTCAAGCCGACATGTGGGACCGGTTCCGGCGCAGCCCGGCCGGGCCGGACTGGGACAGCTCCCAGCCCGAACGCCCGGCCGACCTCCGGCTGCCGGTACGCCGCTCGCTCCGGCACCTGCTGTCGCGGGCACTGCCCGACCCGCGGCTACGCGCCGTCGCGAGCCACCGCTGGGTTCTCGCCGGCTCCGACCTGCGGCGCGTTCCCGCGTTCGCCGCGGTCGACGCGTACGTCGAGCGCTCCTTCGGGATCTGGCGTGGCCCGTCGGGCCTCGGTGAGCTCCGCGACGCCCTGGTGCTGCGCCTCGCCGAACGCGGCGTCGACGTCCGGTACGGGTCGGCGGTCACCTCTGTCCACATCGAGCGCGGGCGGGTCAAGGGGGTCGAGGTGGGCGACGGTACCCGGTTCGCCGCCGACGTCGTGGTCGCCTGCATCGACCCTCTCGCCGTGTTCGCCGAGCTGCTGGGCAGCGGCTTTTCCAGGCCCGCCCGGGTCTTCAGGGCAGCGCGTCGGGTCACGCCCCCCGCCGTCACCCGTATCGGCCTGCGCGGCGCGGACGCCGGCGGCTCCGGCGGTGACGTCGTGCTCCACGGGGACCCCCTCGTCACCGTCTCGGCCGGTGGTACCGCGCCCGAAGGTCACTGCGCTCGGACCGTGCGCATGCGCGGCGCGACGGACGAGGACGTCCTCTCGGTCATGGCCTCGCGTGGGCTCGACGTGCGAGCCGAGGTCGTCACCAGGCTCGACGGGGAGCCGCCGGAATCAGCCGCGATCGGCGACCGCGACATCGCGTGGGACGGGTGGCGGGCTCACCTGCGGCGCTCGGCGCTCGCCGAGCCCGTCGCGGGGTTGTACGTGCTGGGCGCACGGTTGACTCCTGGGGCGACGATCCCGGAGATCGGCTGGACCGCGGCGCATGTGGCCGGTCGGGTCGGCAAGGCCTAGCGACTCCGGGGCCGCGCCGCGATGACTCACCGGCCACGTCGCTCGCCCGGACGGTGTCGCCGCGCCCCCGGCATCCCTGGTACCGCTCGGGCCGCTCGTTCAGGCGGAGTCCGCCCGACGCCCGACCGTGAGGCCGGCATGGATCTGCCGGGTCGCGGACGACCGGTTGAGGGTGTAGAAGTGCAGGCCGGGCGCTCCGCGAGCCAGCAGGTCCTCACACAGCGACGTTGCGATCTCCACGCCCTCGCGGCGTACGTCGGCCGGGTCACTGAGCCGCTCCAGCCGGGCCACGATGCCGGCGGGAACCTGCGCCCCGGAGAGCTGCGCGAACCGGGAGATCTGCGCGAGGCCGGTGATCGGCATGATGCCGGGGATGACCGGCAGGTCGCACCCGAGCCGGCGTACCCGGTCCAGCAACGCGACGTAGTCGCGGGTGTCGAAGAAGAGCTGGGTCACGGCGTAGTCGGCTCCGGCCGCGGCCTTCGCCACGAGCACCGCTGCGTCGGCGTCGAGGTCGGGGGCCTCGGGATGTCCCTCGGGGAAGGCTGCGACGCCGACGCAGAAGTCACCGAGCTCGCGGATCAGCTCCACCAGCTCGACGGCGTGGTCGAGGCCCTCGGGATGCCTGACCCACGGTGCGCCCACCCCGCCGCTCGGATCCCCGCGCAGGGCGAGGACGTTGCGTACACCGGCGTCGGCGTAGCGTCCGACGATGCTGCGGAGCTCGTCGCGGGAGTGGCCGACGCAGGTCAGGTGCGCGACGGGCGTGAGGGTCGTCTCGCTCGCGATCCGCTCGGTAATCCGGATCGTCCGGTCGCGTGTCGAGCCGCCGGCGCCGTAGGTCACCGAGACGAACGTCGGCCGCAGCGGCTCCAGCTCCCTGATGGCCCGCCAGAGCTGGGCCTCGCCCTCGTCGTCCTTCGGCGGGAAGAACTCGAACGAGACGGTCCGCTCCCGGGCAGCGAGCAGCTCCCGGATCGTGGGCGCCCGATCTGGCAGACGGGACGGCGCACGTTGGACCACGACAACAGCGTAGGGACGAGCGGGGTCCCGGGCGGGGATGTCCGCTAGGCGAACGCGTACGCTCGCACCGTGTCCTCGACGGCGACCAGCCCGCCTGCGCACGACCCCGACCCGATTCCCCGCGATCTCACCGACGCGATCTCGCGGATCCTCGACGAGTTCATCGACGCCAAGCAGTCGCAGCTCGAGGCCGTCGGCTCGGATCTGCGCCCGCTCTTCGACGCGGCCCGTACCGCCCTGACCGGAGGCAAACGGCTGCGCCCGGCGTTCGCCTACTGGGGGTGGCGCGCCGCGGGCGGCAGCGCCGGCAAGGCGGAGCCGGTCCTGGTGGCCGGCGCGGCCATAGAGCTGGTGCACGCGAGCGCCCTCACGCACGACGACGTCATGGACGACTCGGCGACCCGCCGGGGACGTCCCTCCGCACACGACGAGTTCACCCGGCTCCGGCGAGCCGACGTGTCGGCGCAGTCGGCGGCGAGGTTCGGCCACAGCGCCGCCATCTTGCTGGGCGACCTGTTGTTGTCGTGGTCAGACGAGCTCCTCAACAGCAGCGGCATCGCCGCCAAGGCGCTGGCGCGCGGACGGGTGTACTTCGACCAGCTGCGTACCGAGGTC
>JAWWPH010000430.1:0-4793 GCA_033850875.1 Nocardioidaceae bacterium
CCGACTGACGGCAGGCGCGCTCGATCATCGGCTGCATGGCCTCGAGGTGCGCACGACTGGCGACCTCGGGCACCACGCCCCCGAACCGGGCGTGCTCCTCGACACTCGAGGCGACCGCATCCGCCAGCAACGTGGTCCCGTGGACCACGCCGACGCCCGTCTCGTCGCACGACGTCTCTATGCCGAGCACCAACGGCTGCTCCGTCATCGCGCGTCCTCCTCTTCGGCCCGCCGAGCTTGCAGGTGTCGGGCATCGACCGGCCCGGTGTCGACGGCCGGACGCCCTGAAGCGGACCGGAACTGCTGCGCGCCGGCGGCCGTAAGCACACGCTCCATGACCACGGCATCCGCCGACCCCCCGTAGTACCGCCGGCGCCGGTCGATCTCGGCGAACCCGAGCCGCGCGTACAGCGCCGTCGCCGCCAGGTTGTCGGCGGCCACCTCGAGCAGGACCCGCGTACATTCCGGCCCGACGCCGGCGAGGATCTCGTCGCAGAGCCGCCGAGCGATGCCCTGCCGGCGACGGTCCGGGTGGACGGCGACCCGCAACAGGTCGGCGAAGTCGTCGCTGTACGACAGCGCCGCGTACCCCACGACCTCGCCGCCGTCGGCGGCCACCAGCAGCAGCCTTCCCTGACCGGCTCGCTCGAGCTCCTCCTCGAGCGACCGCGGCGACCAGGCACCGTGGTCGAACACCACCCGCTCGAGCGAGGCGAGAGCGTCGAGGTCGGCCGGGCCGGCGCGGCGGATGCCTATCACGACACCCGCTTGCGTTCGCGCGGGTGCGCGACGTCGGGCCGCCGCAGGTACAGCGGCGTGGCGGGGAGGAGGCTCGCGCCGCCGGAGACGACCAGGCGGGCCAGATCGGCGGCACGCGGGAGCTCCGGCTCGACGGCGGTCGGGAAGGCGTCGGGGTACAGCAACGGGCCGCGCCCGGCTACCGGGTCATCGCAGGCGACCGCGGCCGGGAGGTCCACGGCAGGCTCGCTCAGGCGCCGGCCCGAGGCGTCGTAGCGGGCCCAGTACACCTCCTTGCGCCGAGCGTCGGTCGCGACCAGGAAGGGCCAGCCGTGCGACCGCACGGCCGCCGCGACGACGTCGAGCGTGCACACCCCGTCGACCGGGACCTGCAGCGCGTACCCCATGATCCGGGCGGTGACGATGCCGACCCGCAGGCCGGTGAACGGTCCGGGGCCGACTCCGACGGCGATCCTCGTGATGTCGGCCGCCCGGGCGCCGGCCTCGGTGAGCACGCGGTCGATCCCCGGCGCCAGCAGCTCCCCGTGCCGGAGCGCGTCGACCACGGTCGACTCGGCGACGAGATCACGGCCGTCGTGCAGTGCGACCGTGACCGCGTGCGTTGCGGTGTCGAAGGCGAGGAGCATGGAGACCGAGCCTAGGCGGAGTCCCGGCGTGACCCAGCCATCGCGGTACGCACGCCGGCTCCCACCCACCGCGCGCCGACGGGCGTCACGTAGATCTCCCGCGTGTCGTCACCGGTGTCATCCTCGTCGGCTCCCCCGTGGCGCCGGGCGAGATGTACGCGCAGACGGTCGGTCGCGAGACCCTCCGCGACCCCCTCGCCCCACTCGACGACCGTGACGGAGTCCTCGACGTACGCGTCGATGTCGAGGTCGTCGAGCTCCGCTTCGTCGCCGAGCCGGTAGGCGTCCACGTGCACGAGCGCCGGACCGCCGACGAGCGACGGATGGATGCGTGAGATCACGAATGTCGGCGAGGTGACGTCGCCCCGGACGTTCAGTCCGGCGCCGATCCCCTGTACCAGGGTCGTCTTGCCGGCGCCGAGATCACCGGTCGCGATGACGAGGTCGCCGCGCCGGAGGAGGCCGGCGAGGCGTCGCCCGGCCTCACGCGCGTCGTCGGCGCCGGGCGCGCGCACCTGGACCGGCAGCGCCTTGGCCAGCGTGAGGCTGGTGCCGGCTCGCGAGACCTCGGCGTACCCGCGGCGGCGCCAGAACGTCACCGTGTCAGGGAGCTCCGACCGTGCCAGGAGCGAGACGTCGTCGTACCCGCGCGCGGCGGCCACCTCCTCCGCGACGCCGACCATCGCGGACGCGACGCCACGGGACTGGAAGCGGGGTACCGCGCTCACGCGTTGCAGGCGCAGGGCCGAGCCGGTATCGGCGAACAGCAGCGCCCCGGCCGCGACACCGTCCACGTGACACAGCAGACCCCCGTGGTGGTACAGGGCCGCCCGCACCGAGTCGACGGTCTCGGCCAGCGCGGTGGTAGGAGGGTCGAGGGCCGGGCGCGCCTCGAACGCGGTACGGATGACGTCTCGCACCACCTCCGCGTCGCCAGGCACCGCCTCCCGGACGCTGAGATCGCTCACCGGCTCACCGGGCGTCGCGCCCGAGGTCGGCCCGCGACAGCAGGTCGGTGATCGCGTCGGTGACCTCTTCCGGACGCTCGAGGATGACCATATGGCCGGCGTCGGCGACCTCGACGAAGTCGGCCGACGGCACGAGCTCGGCGATGCGACGGCAGGTCTCGACGGGGGTGATGGCGTCCAGACTGCCGCAGACCACGACGCACGGCAGCGACTGCAGCGCCGGCAGGGCGTTGCGCTTGTCGTGCACGTCGAAGCCGGGGAAGAAGTCCGCCACGACCTCGAACGGCGTCGCGGCCAGCATCTCGTCGGTGAACTCGACGATCTCCGGTGCGACCTGCCGACCGAACCCGAGCCTGCGCGTCAGCACGTACGAGAACTCGGATCCGGCGCGCCGGCCCGTCTCCACGAGCCGGGGTGCGTGCGCCAGCGTGGCCATCAGCGCCGGCGTGAGCTGGTGGAGCAGCCGGCCGGGAAGCCCCGGGAAGCCCAATGTCTCGGCATTGAGGCTGTCGGCGCTGGTGGAGGCGAGGACGACGCCCGCGACCCGGTCACCGAACCACTCGGGGCGTTGCTCGGCGAGGGCAAGAATGGTCATGCCGCCCATGGAGTGTCCGACGAGGACCACGGGAGTGTCGGGGACCACCGCGTCGAGAACTCTGGCGAGGTCGCGGCCCAGCTGGTCGATTGTGCAGTGGTCCGACGGCGACCTGGCCGAGCGGCCGTGCGACCTCTGGTCGTAGAGGACGAGGCGGTGCCGGCCGCGCAGCGCCTTGCGCTGGAAGTGCCAGCTGTCGAGGTTCAGCGCGTACCCATGTACGAAGACCAGGGTCGTACCGAGCCCTCGTCCGTCACCTTCGGCGCTACCCGCCTCTGCTTCGTCGACCTCGACGGCGAGCCGCACGCCGTCATCCGCGACAACGTCGCGGCGCTCGCCGCGCAGTGACCCCAGCTCGGGACGCAACCGTGCACGGCGCCGTGACGTGAGCCGGCGCTCGGCCAGGACGGCCGCTCCGGCCCCGGCCGCCGCGACGCCGAGGACACCTCCGGCGAGACCCGCATAGCGACGTACAGTCGAGGCCGCGGTCACGTGCCGCCGCCGAGGTAGCGCCGGGGCACCCGCGAGCCGAGGCGGGTGACGATCTCGTACCCGATCGTGTCGGCGGCCGCCGCCCACTCGTGAGCCGTCGGCTCGCCTCGCCGGGCGTCTCCGAAGACCACGGCCACCTCACCCGCCCTGACGTCGGCGTCCGCCACGTCGAGGACGAACTGGTCCATGCATACCCGCCCCGCGACGGTGAACCGCTCGCCGCCCACGACTACGGGACCGCGCCCCGATGCGTGCCGCGGGATGCCGTCGCCGTAGCCGAGCGGTATCAACGCGAGCGTGGTGTCGCGATCGGTGACGTAGGTGTGTCCGTAGGAGACGCCCTGCCCGGCGTGCACCCGTTTCGTGAGCGCGACTGTCGCGTGCAGCGTCATCGCCGCTGTCACCGGAACGGTCGACGAGCCGTCGGCCATCGGGGAGATGCCGTAGACGACGATCCCGGGACGCACCATGGTGAACCAGGTCTCGGGCAGGTTGAGCACGCCGCCCGAGTTCGCGAGGTGGATGTGTTGCGGATCCAGACCGCTGTCGCGGGCGCACTGCACGGCCGCCTCGAACTGCGACGTCTGCGCGCGTACGGAGGGGTGCTCGGGCTCGTCGGAGCACGCGAGATGCGACCACACGCCGGTGACCTCGACGGCGCCGAGGGACTGGAGGCGGGCTGCTTCGTCGACGAGCGCCGGCCAGTCGTCGGGGTGCGCGCCGCCCCTGCCCAGGCCCGAGTCGACCTTGAGCTGGACGCGAGCGCGCCCACCCGTGTGCCGTGCCGCGGCGGCGATCTCCGCCAGCTGCTCGACGCTGTACGCGGCGACCTCGACGTCGGCTTCGATCGCGTCGGCGTACCGCTCACCCGGTACGGCGAGCCAGGACAGGATCGGCCCCCTGTCCCCCCTGGACCGTAGGTACAGCGCCTCGTCGAGCAGGGCGACGCCGAGCCAGGCGGCGCCGCCACGGCGGGCGGCGGCCGCCGACTCCACGATGCCGTGGCCGTAGCCGTCGGCCTTCACCACGGCCATCAGGTCACGTCCGCCGACGTGCCCGCACAGGGCGGCGACATTGGCGCTGATGGCGTCCAGGTCGACGACGGCCTCGGCCCGTACCGGCTTCCCCTGGCCCGAGAGAACCGCGGTACGCACCCGTTCGGCGGTGCCGTCCCGCTCGACGCCAGCCGGGGCATTGGCAGTACCGGCGGGCGTGGCGCTACCGGTCGCGTCGACCGTATCGGCGGTACCGGTGGCGTCGGCAGCACCTGCGGGGTCAACGTGGGCGGGCGTCATGACGCTGACATTGTGCCAACCTCCCCGTCGAGCGGGCGCAAATGTCGGGTCGAGCGGG